>JAOZSO010000005.1:21617-27501 GCA_029939655.1 Desulfobacterales bacterium | reverse complement strand
ATTCCCTTGGGGTGTTTGGATGCATAATGTCCTGCGTCTTCATGGGTCATGGGGTGCTCCTTGATTTAGTTTTATAGGTGATTCCAAGCCAATGAATTTCAATTAACATGTTTGTAATAAATAGGCAATTAAGGGTTCAAGGGTCGGAGGTTCTGAGGGGTGGAGGGTAAGCTATTAGTTTGAAGTTATAAGCAGCTTCCTGGCCTCCCGGCATAATAGTCTCCAGGCCTTATTTATCGATATGAAACCATTTGATCTACTGAAAGCACCACTTGCCGGCACAAACCTTATCGAAGCCAGCGCCGGTACCGGGAAAACCTACACCATTGCCGGCCTTTTTCTGCGTCTGCTGTTGGAAAAGAACCTGACGGTCGATCAGATTCTGGTGGTTACTTTCACAAAGGCAGCCACAGAAGAATTGAAAGGGCGGATTCGGAATAAACTGCTGGAGGCACGCCGGGTATTTACATCGGGTTCAAGCGGCGATACGGCTGTGTCGGAGTTGATTTCCGGGATAGATCATGCTGAAACAGCCCTCGAAAGGATACAGGATGCCCTTCGGGATTTCGACAGCACCGCAATTTATACGATTCACGGGTTCTGTCACCGGGTCCTGACTGATCACGCCTTTGAAACGGGTGATCGATTTGATACGGAGCTTATGACAGAGCCGACATCTATGCTTATATCGGTATCGGATGATTTTTGGCGGCGGCGTTTTTACAAAGCAGCCCCGGAGTTAATCCAATATGCCCTGAAAAAAATCAAGAAGCCTGCATTTTTTTATACACTCCTGCAGAAGGCCCGACATCCGGGCATCTGGGTTATTCCTGATCCGGATGAACCCGAAATAAGCCACCTGGAGGCGTTCAGAGATCACCTGGTTCAGGTTCGATGGATGTGGCCGGATGCCAGAATAGAGATCCAAGAGATACTGAAAGATCCGTGTTTGAGCAGCGTCGTGTACGGTGGTTTCAAGGAGGATAAGAAGGCTCCCGGTGCCACCGTGAGGGAGATCAGGGTGTCGGCGCTGGTAAAGCAGATGGATCGGTTTGTGGATGAGGACAGCCCGGATCTTCCGCTCTGGAAGGGGTTCGAGAAGTTTACGGCGGACAAGGTCGAATCGTGCGTTAAGAAAGGACACGAGTCTGTTTCACATCCATTTTTTCTCAAATGCAGGGATTTGAAGAAATATGCCAGCGGCCTTACTGCCGAGATGGATGCATACCTTGTCTATCTGAAGTCCGAATGCCTCAAGTTTGGCCAAAAAGAGCTCCTGGAAAGAAAAAAACGCCGGAATGTTCAATTTTTCGACGATCTTTTATTGATGGTGCAACAGGCTCTCATGGAAAAGCAGGGCAATGCGTTGGCGGCCAGGATACGTCACCGATACCACGCAGCGCTTGTGGACGAGTTTCAGGACACCGACCTGGTTCAATACGAGATCTTTACGCGTATTTTTTCGAAAAAAGACCGTCCTTTGTTCATGATCGGTGATCCCAAACAGGCCATTTACAGCTTTCGCGGGGCAGATGTCTTTTCATACATGAAAGCCTCAGCCCATGCAGAAAACCGGTACACCCTGTTTCATAATTATCGCTCAACACCCGACATGATAACGGCCGTCAATACGATATTTTCAAATATGACCAGGCCGTTCATATTTGAAGAAATTCCCTATGAAAAAGGGAAACCCGGGAACAAACCGACATCCGACGCCAGCACCAAGGGGGCGCCTTTCCATATCTGGTTTCTGTCACCGAAAGAGGGCCGCAGCATGACGGTCCAGGACGCCACTCACTCGATCGTCCATGCAGTTACCGGGGAAATTACACAGCTGATTGCGAATCCTGCAGGGAAGGTCAATCCCGGTGATATCGCCGTTCTGGTACGCACCAACAAACAAGCTGTTTTGGCAAAAGAGTCCCTATCCAGTGCAAGAATTCCCGCTGTCATCTATAGCGCCGGAAATGTCATGGATTCATCAGAATCCCATGAAATAGCGCAGATACTGTTGGGTATTTTGAATCCCGTTAAAGAGGGTACTCTCAAAGCGGCCTTGTCTACGGATACGATGGGGGCTACGGTGGCATCCCTCGATCCCGGACAAATGGAGGACAGTTGGTGGGAGAACCGCATCGAAGCTTTTATGGGCTACCATCGTCTCTGGCATGATAGCGGTTTTATGCCGATGTTCCGGCATTTCATGAACGTAGAGGGCGTAAGGGCGCGCCTGCTTTCTCTTCCCAATGGCGAGCGTCGCCTGACTAACGTGTTGCACCTTTCAGAGATCCTTCACACGGCGTCAATGGAAAAAAAACTGGGTATGACCGGGCTTTTGAAATGGTTTTTTGTCCAGAAAGACCCTGTTACACCCAGGCAAGAGGTCCACCAGCTTCGCTTGGAAAGCGACGAGGATGCCGTTAAGGTCATTACCATCCACAAAAGTAAAGGGTTGGAATTTCCCATTGTATTCTGTCCTTTTGGATGGGGGCAATCCCAGGTGCCCGGAGATGATTTTACGTTCCACGACATGGATGCAGACAGGCGTATTACGCTCGACCTGGGATCCAAGGAGATGGAAGACCACCGGGTGATGGCCCAGAATGAGCTGCTGGCCGAGAACCTGAGACTCCTCTATGTGGCTGTCACACGGGCCATTGAACGATGCTACCTGGTGTGGCCACGGATCCGGTATACAAAAACCTCTGCCCCGGCGTATCTGTTTCATGGTCTTGGTCCGGAATCTTTTATTGATACTTCAGAAAATCTGATCGTTAAGCTGCGAGACGCCGTATCAGGCGTGGACTCGAAAACGTTCATAAATGACATGCAGCGTTTGGAACGCAATTCTGAAGGGAGCATCGCGGTGTCACCGTTGCCTGACAATGAGATTCCGGCGGTGGCGCAGTCCATCCAGGGCAGAAAATATCTTAAGGTGAGAACCTTTTCCCGAAGCATCGACAGAAGGTGGCGGGTGTCTAGTTATTCATCACTCGTTTCAGGCCGAACCCCGGATCATGAGCTACCGGACAGGGACGAGCTGCCCGGGCTTCAGGACCATGACGGTGTGAAGTCTGTTGAGGATGCATTGGGCGATACCGGCACACCAGGGGAACGGTCCATCTTTTCATTTCCCAAAGGCGCGGCCAGCGGCATATTTTTTCATGACATTCTGGAGCATCTCGATTTTACCAATGAGAGCCTGAAATACCGGCAGGATTTGGTGTTGTCGAAACTGTCCGGTTACGGCTTTGACCCTTCCTGGGTGGATGTGATTGTCCGGATGCTTGAGAATCTTTCAGCCGTTACCCTGTCCCTGGATGCGGCCGCTTTTTCCTTATCCTCCGTTGACAATGCACAGCGAATCAACGAGATGGCATTCTATTTCCCATTGCAAAACCTGTCTCGCGCCATTCTCAAGCAGATTTTCGATGATTTTTCAGATCAGGACGTGCTAAAGGGATTCCCTGAAAAAATGGAACAATTGACATTTTCCCCGGTCAAGGGATTGATGAAAGGATACCTGGATGTGTTGTTCCAGCATGAAGGCCGATATTTTGTCGTGGACTGGAAATCGAACTTTCTGGGAGCGGCACTGGAAAACTATCAAAAAAGCCTGCTGAATGCCGAGATGCAGAAATCGTTTTATGTGCTTCAATATCACCTGTATGTCCTGGCAACCCACCTACATTTGAAGATGAAGCTGCCGGGTTATGTGTATGAAAGAGATTTCGGGGGGGCTTTTTACATATTTCTCCGGGGTGTTGATGCCACAAGCGGGCCTGGATATGGTATCTTCGAAGATCGTCCGGATATTCGCCTGGTGGATGCACTGGGAAAGGCGTTGATTCCAAATTACGACTAAATCACAATGACCAATAATCAAAAATCCAAACACATTGACACTTGATCTTGTTTGGGCTTGTAATTTGTTTTTTTAAACTTCCAAAAGATGAAGTTTTAATTTTGTCAAAAAGCCAAAAATGGACATACTGACCAAAATAGATCAAAGTGACTATTTCTCTTCAATCGATCGTCATTTCGCACGTTTCATAACGGAGCTTTCACCACAGAACAATCCTGTTATCGGGCTGTCGGCAGCCCTGGTCAGTCGCAACAACCGCGAGGGGGACGTCTGTATTGATTTGGTTTCTTTTGCCGGATTGACACTCGGCTCGGAAGCGGAAGAGGAGCAGGTGCTGACATGCCCGGCGCTATCGATCTGGAGGGAACATCTGAGAGAAAGCGATCTGGTGGGAAAGCCCGGAGAATACTATCCATTGATCTGGGATGATGCAGATAGACTTTATCTCTATCGTTACTGGGAGTACGAGAAAAAGCTGATCGATCTCATAAAATTGAGAACCCTGAATGATGTGGGGGAAATCGACTCCGGCAAACTGAAGCGACATCTAAATACTTTTTTCCCAGATACCGGAGATCCTGGTATTGACTGGCAGAAACTGGCCGCAGCTGTTGCGGTGCTGAAGCGGTTTTGTGTGATTTCAGGAGGACCCGGCACCGGAAAAACCTATGCAATTGCTCGGATTCTGGCAACATTGATCGAACAGCATGACGCAGAAGGGCTTCGGATTTACCTAACGGCCCCCACCGGCAAGGCCGCTGCCAGAATGGCGGAATCCATAGGGAGCGCCAAGAGAGCATTGACCTGTGGTCCCAAGACCCTAGAGATCATACCCAATGTCAGTTCTACCATTCATCGTATGCTCAAGCCAGTGAAAGGCTCCCCGTATTTTATCTACAACCGCGAAAATCCATTGCCGGCAGATGTGGTGGTGGTGGATGAAGCCTCCATGGTGGATCTTCCGCTCATGTCAAAACTGATCCAGGCCTTGCCGGAGAATTCAAGACTCATTCTCATTGGTGATAGACATCAGCTTGCCTCTGTTCAAGCCGGATCGGTCCTGGGCGATATCTGTGGAGACAATATTGACAACGGTTTTTCAACCGCGTTTTCCCGGACCCTGGCAGCAGTGGTGGATTGCAATCCAGAACAATTGGCAAGACCCCACAAGGAAAAAACAGGCATTCAAGACAGCATGGTCTACTTTACCAGGAGTTATCGTTTTGAGAAAGAAAGTGGTATCAACGTACTCAGTCGTGCCGTCAATGAAGGATCATCCGAGGATGTGTTGGATCTTCTTAGACAGGGCCGCTACCCGGAGGTTAACTGGTATCCACTTTCTAGTCAGGTGGATCATCATAAGATGATGTCGAAATTCATTCATGCGCACTACAGCAGACTGTCTATCATGGATGATCCCCAAGAGGCGCTCGATGAACTGGATCACTTCAGAATTTTGTGTGCGGTCAATCAAGGCATTCTGGGTGTCGACACCATCAATGCCAAGACATCAGCAGTTCTGGCAACCAATAAAATAAAACAGTTTCCAGGCGGTTTTGGATCAGAATGGTATCACGGACGACCCATTCTCATTACAGCGAATGATTACACCCTGGGTCTTTTTAATGGGGATGTAGGGCTTGCCATGGTGCTGGAAACGGAAAATGAAGAGGTGTGCCATGTCTATTTTCGGAATGGCTCTAAAGGGTATCTCCAGCGGTTTGCACCGTCGCGCCTTCCCCGTCACCAGGAGGTCTATGCCATGACAATACACAAAAGCCAGGGATCGGAGTTTGACGAGGTGTTGCTGGTGTTGCCGGAAAAGGACAATCCTTTGCTGACCAGGGAGTTGCTCTATACCGGTATCACCCGGGCCAGACGAAAACTGTCGATTTTAGCTTCGGAATCTGTTATAAGAAGCGCCGTGTCAAGACGGATCGAACGGGCGTCTGGGTTGCGGGACGCCCTTTGGGGTTAGCGGGTTTGTTGGGTTCATAGGGTTCGTTGAGTTTATTG
>JAOZSO010000005.1:4647-21517 GCA_029939655.1 Desulfobacterales bacterium | reverse complement strand
GTTGAGTTTATTGAGTTTATTGAGTTTATTGAGTTGATTTCGGTTAAACGTTAATGGTGTTACCGGGGGTCAATGAGTCAAAAGAAAACATTATGTAAGGGATGCGCCTCCATCTGCCAATAGCAACCCAACAAACCCAACGAACACAATGAACCCAATAAACTATTTATTCGGAGAATAAATAATATGAGAAAGACGATTATCAAGGGCACGGGCAGATATGTTCCGGAGCGGCTGGTTACCAATGATGATCTGACACAGTGGATGGAAACGTCGGATGAATGGATCGAACAGCGCACCGGGATCAAACAGCGTTACTGGATACCGGAAGAGGGGAATGTGGGCGCATCCGACCTGGGGCTCGAAGCCACTAAAATCGCTTTGGAAAAAGCCAACTGGCAGCCGGAAGATATCGACATGATCATTTTTGCCACCCTGAGTCCGGATGCTTTTTTTCCTGGATCCGGGTGTTTTCTTCAGCACAAACTGGGTCTTAGCGACACGCCGGCCCTCGACATCCGGCAGCAGTGTACCGGTTTTCTCTACGGCCTTGTAACTGCAGACGCTTACATCCGCAGCGGTCTTTACAATCGTGTTCTCCTGGTGGGCGGGGAAGTCCACAGCACGGGCATTGATATTTCCACCCGTGGCAGGGATGTGGCCGTGATATTTGGGGATGGCGCTGCTGCCGTATGCCTGGAGGCGGTTGAGACGGATGAGAATGCAGGTGTTCTGGCATCGACCCTGCACGCCCAGGGAGAATTTGCCGAAAGTCTGTGGATAGAAGCCCCTGCATCGCGGCAGATGCCCCGTATCGATGAAAAAATGCTGGCGGAGAACCGTCATTATCCATCCATGGACGGCAAGAACATCTTCAAGATGGCCGTGAGACGGTTGCCCGAAGTTACCATGAAAGTGTTGAAGCAGTCCGGTCTGACCCTCGAAGATATCGATTTGATAATACCGCACCAGGCCAATCTGCGTATCAATCAGTTTTACCAGCACTCCATGAAGATACCCGAAGGCAAGGTCTACAACAATATTCACAAATACGGTAATACCACTGCCGCCTCCATACCCCTGGCTATGGATGAAGCCCTGGAAAAAGGCCTCATTGACGATTCCAGCACCTTGCTGTTTCTGGGTCTTGGCTCTGGTGTGACTTGGGGAGGTTGTATATATAGAGGATTGGAGGGTTAAGGGTGGTAGGGGTGGAGGGTAAGTTCCCAGCCATCCAGTGTGATGAACCCAACAAACCCAATAAACATGCTAACTCGACTGTAGCGGCGCAGCCGCGTCCAATAATAAAATTGCCGTATGAACATAATCGCTCTTGAGATTGTGTTCATACGGCAATTTTATTATATTGACACACTCATATTATCGCGATAATATGAGTGCATGCAAACAAAAAATTATATTACTAGAGAAGTTGAATCTTACGGTTTTGACGAAACCCTCATTGGCAGGCACATGGTCTTTCTGGCCGGACCGAGGCAGGTAGGAAAAACCAGCCTGGCAAAAAACCTACTGGCGGAAACTGAGTGCAAACCCCTCTATTTCAACTGGGACGACATCAGGGTTCGTCAGGCATATTTCTCGGACAGCCGTTTTTTTGAATCACCTGCACGCTTGACCGGCAAGAAATCCCCCTGGGTCGTATTCGATGAAATTCATAAAAGACCCAAATGGCGGGATATCTTAAAGGGAGTTTACGATATCTTTGGGGATGAGTTTCGGTTTTTGATAACCGGGAGTGCTCGCCTGGATCTCTTCAGGCAATCAGGGGATGCGCTGGTGGGCAGGTACAATCTGTTTCATATGATGCCCCTCAGCATTCGAGAGCTGGTCGGGATTCCATTTTCGTCATGTTTTCTTTCCCGGGAAAATCCACAAGGGCTGCCTGCAGCATTCGAAAGAGAATTGAACCAGGCTATTGGCGAGGCACACCATGATGCATACAACACGTTATTGAGGTATGGTTCATTTCCTGAACCGGTAATTCGCCAGAACCAGCGGTTCAGTAGAAAATGGCACCAGGATTACATCAGTCTGCTTGTCAGGGAAGAGCTTCGTGATATCAGCAGGGTGGTGGAACTGGATAAAATTGAAAATCTGGTTACGTTGTTGCCCCATCGAATTATGGCGCCTCTGTCCATGGCCAACCTGGCAAATGAACTGGAAGTGGCTCATACCACGGTGAAAAGCTGGCTGCAGCAGTTGAAACGGCTTTACCTGATATTTCCGGTGACACCCTGGTCGAAAAAGGTACCTCGAGGACTTCGAAAGGAAAAAAAATGGTACTTTCTCGACTGGTACTACGCGCCTGAAGGATCTGCTCGTCTGGAAAATTTAGTAGCTACCTGCTTGTACCGGACCTGCAGGGCCATGACGGATATGGGTTTTGGAAATTATCAACTGCACTATGTACGGACGCTGGATAAGAAAGAGATCGACTTTTTAATCGTGAAAGAAAACCAGCCCTTACTTGCCGTGGAAGTCAAACAAAACGACATATCGCCATCCCGGCCTTTGAGGGAGCGTAAAAAGTGGTTTTCCAGGCAAAGAACACTCGGCATTCAGGTGGTTGATCGGAGAGATGTACTCCAGAAGCATCCCGATGATACCTGGGTCATGAGCGTCGAGAGATTTCTGGCGATGCTGAATTAAGCTATAACCTTGTATAAACTAATTGTTTCACGATTTTATCTGGAGGTGAATCATCAGCGCCGTTTCGACTCTTTGCATGATATCTGCAGCCACCGCTCCGATGAACTTGATAAACCGTCTTTTATCGAGGGTTCGAATCTGATCGGCTTTTACTTTGGAATCTTTGGGAAGATTCCCCATGCCTTTTTGTAAAAAAACCTCAAAAGGATATATTTTCTGAAGGTTTTTCGATGTAATGGGCAGCACGGTCAATGTTCCGGAAAATCGATTGTTGATATCGTTGGAAACGATCAATGCCGGCCGGGTTTTTGAAATTTCACTTCCCATCACCGGATCGAGAGCCACCAGGCAGATATCGCCCCGCTTAGTATTCATCCCATCCCTCCAGATCAAAAGGTTCGAATGCCTCCGCAATTTTCAGGTTTTCATTTTTCCCGGCACGATACCCCTCTGTGAGTTGCAAGTCCATTTCTGTTTTTTTCACCTCCTGGATCATCAACCGCAATGCCTGGACAATGAATTTGCTGCGCTTTCTTGGCCCAGCCATTTCATCCAGGGATGCAGCCAGATCCTTTGGCAGGGTGATGTTCATGCGAACATTATCTGTATACATAATGCACCTCATAGCTATGTTTTATGTGTATATTTAATACACATTTCAGTGCACGGTGTCAAGATGCATTTCATACTGATTGTTGATACCCATGCAACTGAGTATAGTTTTAGTTTGCCCGATATTATCAACCCAGCTCCATTTCTTGACAATACCTCTCCCAGCAGTTACCTTTTCTGAGTGATGAAATACAGATAAGTGATAAGCTGTAAGCTGCTAATAGCCTAACAGTCTACAGCCTGAACCCCTATGACTTATTCCCTTGGAACCTCGATCCCTTGTACCCTGGTTCCTTAAGGAACCCTAATGCACTCTCTATTAAAAGATCCTGTCGCACTCCAAGCCCACATCCAGAAGATCACGGGTGAGTGCCTCCTCAAAGAACCGGTCTACCCGGAACATATCGACGGTATCAAAAATTCCTCGGCAGTGATGTTTCTCCTGGGACTCATGCCGGGTGACAACGGCCAGGCACCCGAACCTTGTCTTATATTGAACAAGCGATCCCAGGAGGTTACGCAGCCGGGTGATCTGTGTTGCCCCGGAGGCGGCATTTCCCCTGGTATGGACACCTTTTTGGCCGGAACCATGACGCTGCCGGGTCTTCCCATGTGGCGCTGGCCTTTCTGGTCGGCTATTCGCTCCCAGCGATACAAAGAAGCAAAGATTCTGCGGGTGCTCTTTTTTACCAGTCTGCGTGAAGGTTTCGAGGAGATGCGTCTGAATCCATTCGGCGTCCGTTTCCTGGGGTCCTTGCCGATCCAACGGTTGGTCATGTTCGGGCGGGTCATCTATCCCATGGTGGGGTGGGTATCCAGACAACAGCACTTCAGACTGAACTGGGAGGTCGAAAAGATTGTCTCGATACCCTTGAGAAAATTTCTCGATCCCGGTAATTATGTTCGGTATCAGCTTGAGATGAAAGACCCCAATGCCGACAACGGCAGCCGACAGGTCTACGATGCCCCGAGTTATCTTCACAAAAACAGTCTGGAAACCGAGGTGCTTTGGGGGGCCACGTGCCGGATTACTCTGAACTTTCTCGAGCTCATGTTCGGGTTTGAAGTGCCGGCTGATGAGTCGCTGCCTGTTCTCAAGGGAATCATGGATGAAACATATATGAACCCCAAGGCTTCATAAAGATGAACGTCCAACATCGAACGCTGAACATCGAACATCGAATCAAGAATATATGTCTTGTGTCTACACCGTGGCCGCTGTTCAAACGACCATCGATTCAGCTGGGCTCCCTGAAATCTTTTCTAAACAAAGAACTGAAAGACACCCGGGTGGATACGGTGCATATGTACCTGAACGTGGCAAATGCCATCGGCTATGATGTGTACCAGGCCCTATCCAAGCGAACCTGGCTGGCGGAATCGGTATATGCTGCACTGCTGTATCCTGAAAAGTCTGACGCCATAGAACGATTTTTTCGGAAGCAAATATCCCGAAATCAGGTGTTGAGGGCTGTTGATTTTAAGGCGTTGGTTCGGCAGACAAAGGATATCACCGATGAAGCGATACAACAGATAAACCGGCATGTCATCGGCCTGGTGGGGTTTTCCGTGTGCTTGTGCCAGTTGACATCGAGCCTCTATGCTGTTCGACAAATCAAAAAGATTTCTCCCGATATCATCACGCTGTTTGGTGGTTCGACTGTCTCCAATCCTTTCTGCAAGGAGTACATCGATGTTTTCACGGACATCGACATTATCGTGAACGGGGAAGGGGAGCTTCCTCTGTTGCGGCTCCTGGAGCATTTTGAAAAATGCGGCAGTATTGAAACAGCTCATACCATTGACGGTGTCGTGACGCGGGAATCGATTGATAACGAATCGCATTTATTATCCCAATTGCCCCATCTTGAACGTCTGTCAACTCCCGACTATGACGACTATTTTAAAACCCTAAGCACATTTTTGCCTGATAAACGATTTTTCCCGACACTTCCCGTGGAATCGTCACGGGGTTGCTGGTGGAAAGGGGAGACCCTCGAAAATAAACATAAAGGATGTGCCTTCTGCAATCTGAACCTGCAGTGGTCCGGATATAGAAAGAGGGATCCCGCCAGGGTTGTTCGCGACATCGATATGTTATCGGAACGTCACCAGACGCTGTCCGTTGCATTCATGGACAACGTATTACCTAGTAAGTCGATGGACGATATTTTCTCCGGGCTGAGTCGGCTGGACAAGGATCTGCAGATGTTTTCAGAGATCAGGGCCTCGACACCCCTGAAGGCCCTTGCCAAGATGCGGTCGGCCGGCGTGACAGAAGTTCAGGTGGGAATTGAAGCGCTCAGCTCCAACCTCCTGAAAAAAATGAACAAGGGCACCACGGCAATTCAAAATATGGAGATCATGAAAAATTGTGAGTCCCTGGGATTACAGAATATTTCCAACCTGATAATCCACTTTCCGGGTAGTGATGAAGCTGATGTTACGGAAACCATCCAGAACCTGGCATTTGCCATGCCCTTCAGGCCGTTGAAGCCGGTTAATTTCTGGCTGGGTTTAGGGAGTCCGGTGTGGCAATGCCCCACGCAGTTTCATGTCCAATCCATATCGAATCATCCGCATTACCGCAGGCTGTTCCCGGATGATGTCACAAAAAACGTTCAATTTCCAATTCAAGCCTATCGAGGTGATGTGCTACGTCAGCGAAAACGCTGGAAGCCCGTTGAAAAGAAAATTCAGGAGTGGAAAAGGTTTTATGCGGATCTTCATTGTCAGCCGTCAGGCGGGCCGATTCTCGGTTATCAGGATGGTGGCCGCTTTCTGATCATCCGCCAGCGACGGCTGAACGCAGACCCCATGCAGCATCGCTTGATCGGCACATCCCGAGAGATATACCTGTTCTGCAGCAGCGTCCGATCTCTCCGGAGGATTGTGTTGCAATTTCCTGAACTTCCCGAAGACAAACTCGTACCGTTTCTGCGAATGATGACCGACAAGGGCTTGATGTTCGAAGAGGATGGGAGATATCTGAGTTTGGCGGTGAGGATATAAAAGATGAACATCGAACATCCAACATCGAATTTTGAATTTAAAAAATGAAGAAACAGCTGTATGATCAAAACGACTGGAAGGGAAAAAACAATTCGGTATTCAATGTTTGTTTTCATTCGGCGTTGGACGTTCGATGTTCGATGTTCGACGTTCATCTTTTAAAATAACACTATACTGCATAATTATAGGAACTTATATTGTGAGACTTCCCTCGCAACAACCCATAGACCAGGAAATCAGAACCCTCAGGGAACTCGTTCCGCAACTGGTGGACCAGCTCAGGTTGGACCAGGATGCGGACATCACAACCTGGCAGGCCCTCATCGACAAAAAGCTGCTTCCGAAACTGGCTCCTGATTTTCCGCTGGTGGCATCCATCTGCGGGGGGGGCTCATCCGGAAAGTCCTCACTTTTCAATGCACTCATTCAAGACAATATATCACCCACGGGCGGCACTGCCGGTATCAACCGCCGGATTCTCATATCCGGCAATGCCGACTGCTTTTCGGACAGCAACCGTTTTGAAGATCTTTTCAAAGCCTTTGGGTTTCGGCCGAAACCCTTGATGGACAAAAACGATCTCATCCAGCAGGGAAATGCCCGGTATGTGCTCAATACCCAAACGCCTTCTAAGCTTATTCTCCTGGACACGCCTGATTTCGATACCGGGTTAAAGGGTACCTATCACAACCGCGAGGTTGCCAGGCAGGCGCTGGAAGTATCGGATGTATTGATTTATATTTTCACCAATGCCAATTACAACAACCGGGACAACACCGACTTCATTTCAGAGATTCTCACCGGTATCGGTACCCGCAAATGTTTTTTGGTCTATCGTGTATATGCTAGCTATACTGATGAAGAGATTCTGGCACATGCCGGGACAGTTGCCGAAAATCTATACGGCAGGGATGCCGTCGATCAGGTATTGGGAATCTACAGGGCTGACGAGGATAACCGGGTAGCGGCCGACGAGAAATTCATGGACGTGCTGCCGGTGGGGGATGGTGGAGTCTCTTTGACAGACGCGCTGGCAAATCTGGACAGGCAAAAGATTCGCCTGGATTTGATGTTTTCCATCCTTATGGACGTGTTGGAACAGGCCGGGGAGATTTCAAGCAGGGCCGGGGTTTCACTGCTTGAGCTGGGACTCTACCGAAATGCCCTGCAGACGTGGCAAAGCCATTGTGTGCACCAGGCTTTGAAGCGTTTTCCCATGGATATCGTACTCAAACGGTTCATGGAAATCTGGCACCGCACAGACCCCTCTCATATCAGATGGATGCGCAAAGCAGGTAATATAATCGATTTACCGATTCGGGCTGCTGTCAAGACCGTTAAATGGATCAGGGGTAGAGAACCTCTACTGCCGAGTTCAGAAGAAAATGTTCAGGTTCGATATTCAGAGGAGACAATGGATGACTTTTTAACGGCCGCCAATGATCTGTGGCGAAAATTCATTGATTCCGAGATCTCCGTATCCCTGGCGAAAACCGATCCTGTGGCAAAGGAAATGCGCGAAGCCTATCAGGGAATTGAGGCGCAGTACAACCCATTGACCAAAGGAAGCCCTCACCGGATGCGGGTTTCATCCAATGGGCGTTTACTTTTTATTGTCAGGGCCCATCCGTCGATTCTTGACAAAGAGACGTTGTCCGGTTCCGGGGAATGGCGATTGGCTATAACATCGATCTTGTCCGGTACGGAAAAACTCCTGGACACTTCCGGGCAGATCGACCGGGACCTTGAAAAACTGGTGGAAACATTTCGAAAACGCATGAATCTATTGTCGAAAATCGGGCAAACCTTTTCTGCATTTCTGAACGTGCTACCGGCAACGGTGGCTGTTACCTACATTCTGTCAACCGGAGACCCTGTGGGTGCTGCGGGTATCAAGGTAAAACTCTCAGGCTTGTTTGGATTGAAAGACCTGTATGCGTTGGTGGCCCTGCCGGCCACTTCGGGCCTTCGAACGGCGGATCAGGTACAACTGGAGGCGTTGATCGGACCCATTGCAGAGACCTGGCTCAACCACAAGCTCGAGGTGATCCAGACCATTTTTCAGGACACCATCAGTGGAGAGACCCTGGCGAAAGCCAACCGGATTTATTCGGAAGCAGACCGGCATATCACTGATCTGAACCGGGTTTTGGAAAGCTGCAAGGCCTATACAAGCCATGTTGTCGGATCTCGTCGGTAGTGCCCATCCACAAATGGTTTTTTTCCGCGATATCGGCGTTGAACGCCATGATTTAACTCCTCAAAATAGCACGCTATTACTCCGGGTTAAATCTGTCGTCCGCCTTGATCTCACGCAAAAATCCTCATTTCTGGACGGACACTATTTATAATTTATTTGTGTTTTGTGACAAAAAAAATAAAAGCAATCACGAAAACACGAAATTATTAAAACACGAAAAATTTCATTGCTTTTTTCGTGGCTTCGTACTTTCGTGATTTCGTGATAAAAGATTTTTTTCTTTTCTGGATTTCTTGTTCTATAAAAAGGTGCCCCCCATGAGTCAAGCAAATCATCCTGAAATCATCCAGGCGCTCGGGAAAATAGCGGCCTGCAGAAACGAAGTGCAAGGCATGGCAACGTTGCTGGAGGCGGCTTCCCTGTGGCGTCCAGGGGCGGCCCTGAAAAAAGAGTGCAGGGAAGTTCTCGATATTATCGACGACAATGAAAGGCGATTTGAACGGAAGCTGATGGTTGCCATCATCGGTCCTGGTGGCTCCGGCAAATCGACCCTCGTCAATGCTCTGGCAGGTATAGACGGCCTTTCTGATGCCGGGACCAAGCGCCCTACAACCACGGAAGTCGTATTGGTGTGCCGATCCCCCGGAGATGCAGACTTCCTTGATCCGGTATTCAATTCGGAAGACTTGCAGGTGATTGCCGAACCAGGTGCATATCAGATTGATCATCTGCTCCTGGTCGATACACCGGACATTGATAGCACGCATCAGGCAGCGCATAAGCCTCTTGTCAAAAGAGTGATCGAAATGGCAGACGTGCTCCTGTGTGTTTTTAATTCAGAAAACCCGAAAACCAGGGATCAGATCGATTTCTTTCACCCCTATGTCCAGCGGTTTCATGGTGAATCGCTCATCGGCATCTTAAACAAGTGCGATCGGGTGGACGAACGCGAACTAAAAGAAGTCATTCTGCCTGATTTTAAGCAACACATCACAAAAGCCTGGGAACGGACGTTGACATCGTTCTTCTGCATATCCGCGCGCAGGCATCTGAAGAATCCGAATTGGGATATCAACGCAGGACCCAAACATCATTTTGATCAGTACGGTGATCTGGAGGATCTGGTAACCGGGACGTACAACCTTTTGGATTTCACCACTGATAGGCGTCTTAAAAATGTGCAGCAATTGAGAAATTTTGCACATAACGAAGTGCAAGGGGCCATCCAACAGTGCAAAACCCCTCTACTGACAGCATCGTCGTGCATGAGGGATGTTGAAAAAACGGCTTTAAAAGAGGCTTTCGAGACGCTCAAGAACGAGGGGACCGGTCAGATACTGGGGGTGAATGTTCTGCTGTACCAGAAAATAGCCCAGCGGTGGTTTGGGCCGGTGGGTTGGCTGATAGCGATTTGGGCACGAATTTTGATTTTTGGAACCGGTTTGATGGCACTGTTTCGATTTGGAAATCCTGTTCGACAGATCATGGGCATCATCTCTTCCCTGCGTCATTTCAAGAAGGCAGAAGCTTCCATTGCAGCCGGAGAAAAAAGTGATCAGTTGGGCGCCGCCATGAGAAAGTACCGGATGGCGGTTCTCAAGAAGTGGCCCGAAATAGCCGATATGCTTGTACAGGGCGGGTTTGAAGAATCGGTCAGGCAGGCCGAAACCGGTATGTCCGACCAGTCCGAATTGAACGAAACGCTCTCGGCCATGTGGCAGGAGACTCTCGGCTCGACGATTGAAAAGACAGCCCGGCGTTTCAGCGGCATGTGGCTTCAACTCCTGCTCAATATACCCACCATCGGCATTCTGGCGCACATTGGCTGGCTGACGGTGAAGCATTATTTTGCAGAAGATTATCTTGCGACGGATTTTTTCATTCATGCTTTTCTAACAGCTGGAATTGTGATGTTTTTAAGCTTTTTCCTGTTTCAGGCTTTTCTCCGAATGTTGTCAGGGCCGGAACGCATCATCTCCAGGGCATTTGAGCAAATCAACATTCAGTTGGACCCGCTTCAACGGATGGCCATCGGCCCGGTATTCCAGCAACTTGATAAACTGCTGGGGGCCGAACCGGCCCTGCCTGGAGACCTTGCCAAAACAACTACTCCTGACGAAGTTACCCCTCCTATCGGTTCATAAACCTGATACACCTGTTTCTTCATCCTTTCCATTCATAATTCATAATTCGATGTTGGACGATAGAGTTATTTAAAAGATGAACGTCGAACATCGAACATCGAACATCGAACGTCCAATGATGAATCAAAAAAAATCTTAAAATAGCGACGAAGTCGCGCACGATTTCAATTCTCACCGACGAAGAGGTAGGCTTGCGGAAATCCAGAAGACTGAATGTCCCCGGCTAACTATACTTGCTGGAGCAGGCTTATCAGGTCCGGTATGACGGAGTCTATTGATACGTCCTTTTGAAAAAAATATGGAAGCCCCTTTCGGAGTAACAGGATCGCTATTTTGACAAATGCTATAGGTATAATAATCATGAAAAAATATAATGAAAAATTAATGTAAAAAAACATATATAGTAATGTAAAAAAGAGGAGTAAAAATAATATAATAATAAAAAAATTAAATCAAAATATATCTTGACATTCTTAAAATTCCATGATTTATAGCATATGAATTTAAAATAAAGGAGAACTAAGATGAGATTATTAAATGAAAACTTTAATGAAGAGTTCAGTTTTACTTCCTTTATTGATGAGTTAGATAGATTTGATGAAATAGATATTGAGATGATATCAAAGGAGTATGAAATAAAATTTGAATCAAGAATTAATGTAAAAAATCTTGATGAAGCAAATTAGATGTGCTAAGGTAACTGCAAATCCTGCGAAAGCCACGACGGTTTGGAGGCAAAGGTGCAACTGCTTCCGGCTTATCGCCAAAGACGGGTGAGGCAGAATCTGTTGTTGCAGGTATCTCAGACATTTCCCCATAAAAGATTCCCGCTGGATTCCAGAGGGAATCTTCGATTTTAAAAAGGCAGCTATGGCGGCTAAAATATCCGACAAAGAACTATTGAAAGTGATAGATCGGTATATGGATGCAGATAAAATATGCAAGCAAACCGATTTAAAGCTAAAGACGCTTCAGGCGCGCGTTGGAAGATTGATCTATAAAAATCTGATTAAAAACTCTTCTCAAATCAAGGGGTTATATAAACCGAAACCCAAAATTGTCAGAATGAGTCAGAACGCTATCATTATTCCCAAAGCAAGGATCGAGGATACCGATTTTAAAATAGGCGATATGTTCAAAGTTACTTGCGAGGATGATCGGATCATTCTTTCACGGCTATAAACTGCACATTATGGCGCAAACTAAGAAGCACAAATCGATATCAACAGTCCATAGCAGCCATGAGATCTACAAGGGACGGCAGTTCTCTTTTTTTAAGGAACGCATCACCCTGCCACACAACGTTAATACGGAAATGGCATTTGTCCGGCACCCGGGTTCTGCCGTTATCGTACCATTGTTCGAAGATAAAACCATCGGCGTGATAAAACAGTACCGGTATGTTATCAACGCGTATATCTATGAGATACCCGCAGGGACAATGGATTCCGGGGAGTCGCCGGAACAGTGCGCCAGACGTGAACTGGAAGAGGAGACAGGATATGAGGCCACAAGATTCGTCCCTTTAGGAAAAACGTATTTGCTGCCGGCATATTCCGATGAGATCTCCTATATTTATCTGGCAAGAGATATGATCAGGACAGTACAAAACCTCGATGAAGATGAAATCATTGAGGTTCATCGATTCAAAATTCAAGACATTCTGGAGATGATCGACTCGGGTATCATTATCGATGCGTTATCGATTCTTGCCATCCTGCGTGCAATCCAGTACTTAAAACAATCATGAAAGATAAGAAACAGGTCTGGTTAAACGGCAAATTCATACCCTGGGCATCTGCAACGGTTCCCATATTATCGCATTCTTTTTCGAGAGCTTCTGCTATTTTCGAGATATTCCGTATTCATACGGGTCCTGAAGGTCCGGCAGCCTTTCGAATGGAAGCCCATCTGAATCGCCTGCTGAACAGTGCCAAGCTTCTTGAAATGGAGTTGTGTTATTCCGTGGAGACCATCTCAGAAGCCGTGGCCGAAACCGTTATCCGTAACGATGTTGGCAGGGGGGTGGTGAAGATCATGGCATATTGGGGAGAAGAAGCTGTTATTCGGTTGCTGCCCCAGTCAAAACCGGATCTGGCGATATTTGCTATACCGGAAATGCCGGAGATGAATCTGGACAGCCGGGAACCCGTAAAGACCTGTATCAGCAAATGGCGGAAAATTGATCCCCAAACGGTTCCGGTGTCAGCCAAGGCCTGCTCCAATTACCTGAATGCCTACCTGACCCGGAAAGATGCCGTTGCACGTGGGTTCGACATTGGAATCATGCTGGGAACGGATGGTCTTGTGACGGAGGGCTCGGCGGAATCTGTTTTTATCGTGAAAGACAGCATTGTAAAAATCCCCCCCCTGGGCAGAGTTCTTCCCGGAATATCACGAATGTCCGTCCTGGAAATGGCCAAATCCATGGGCTTTGTAACCGCCGAGGAACCATTGAGTTTGAGTGATATATATGGCGCCGACGAAATATTTCTGTCGCATACGGGTGTTAAGGTCGAACCGGTAAAACAATTTGAAGATAAACACCTGGTGGCACCTGGGCCAGTAACGCGCCGGTTAATGGAACAGATGGCGAATATTCTCGCTTTCCAGGATGAATCATACATGCAATGGATGCAGAAACTGTCTGTGTGAGTTCTTCGAGACAGGGGTCAGAGGTCAGAAGACAGAATTATTTCCGTTTCTCGTCTTTCCATTCAAAATACGAAGCTGTAGACCATTAGGCTATAGGCTATAGGCTGTAGACTGTTAGGCTGCTTACTGCTAAAAGTCTACAGCCTAATAGCCTATAGTCTTTTGTTATTGTTCTGTATTCTGTCTCCTCTACTTTCAATAAGTTTAATGAAATGTTCGGGCCAATTTTATTTTTGCCCGCACTATCCCGATCATTCTTTTGACAAAAGATCTCCTGTTGATATATATAAATATTCTCTCCCAATTAATTGGGAGAAGGGGTTCAAGGATTCAAGGATTCAAGGATTCAAGTGCTCGTTTTCCAGTTATTTCCAGTTATTTGAAAATTTTATCAATACCAGCGATTTTGAAAAATGTTATGCTGACGTATTTGTATTCAAATAAAGTTCATATACGTTTGCCAAACGTTTAACCCTTTGCAACTTTATAGCATATCACTCGAACCCTGGAAACCTCGACCCCTCGAATCCTCAATATGGATCAATTTATTTTGATACGATCTTAGGTAGTAGTATTTTACACCCGATACTACATCTCACGTTACCAGAGATGGCATTGGAGAGCATATGAACGGCGGTGTGGACTATTGGTTGGGACAACTTTTAAGTCTTGTGTTTTATCTCATGACCATCATTGTCTACAACCGTGCCAAGAAAGAATATGTGGGTGGAAAAATTGCCGCCGCCATCAATCTGATCATGGTTTGCCTGGTCATCCTCTTTTTTACTGATTTCATCGATTATTTTCTCCTGAAGCTGGTGCCCCTTGGGAAAGACACCATCATCATTCTTAAAATATTGCTGAAGCTGATTGCCATATGTGTTTTGTTCTTTGGCGGTCTCAGGTTTTTTACATCCAAGTCGCCCGTATCCGGTATGGATCAGGACACAGATATTTTGGTCGGTATCCATTCGGAATTGCCACAGACGCAAATGACAGCGTCACCCGTGGATAACAAGTCAACGGTTGTCATAGAGGATCTGTCCGAGAAAAAGAAACCGAGGCTCGGCCGATACGAAATACTCGAACAGATCGGCAAAGGCGCCATGGGAATCGTTTACAAGGGGCGAGACCCGAAACTGAATCGTTTAACAGCCATAAAGACCATTCGGTTTATTGATGATTATGACGAGGACAAAGCCGAAAAGATAAAAGCGCAGTTCTACCGGGAGGCTGAAGTCGTGGCCAAGCTCTCCCATAAAAACATTGTAATGATGTACGATGTGGGTGAAGATCTGGACCTGTCCTACTTGGCAATGGAATACCTACAGGGTGAAAGTCTCGAGCGATATACATCTGCAGGTAATCTGCTTCCCCTTCACCAGTGCTTCGATTATATCATACAGGTGTGCGAGGCGCTTCATTATGCCCACAGCCAGGGTGTTGTTCATCGCGATATCAAACCCGGAAACATCATGATACTCACGGGTGGACTGGCAAAGGTCATGGATTTTGGTATTGCCAGGGCGGCCGGGGGGACAAAGACACGCACCGGCATTATCAAAGGCACCCCTTTTTACATGTCACCCGAACAGGCAAAGGGTGCCGGTATCACCGGCGCTTCGGATATCTTCTCCCTGGGGGTTCTTTTCTATCAGCTTCTGACGGGCAAATTACCATTTGATGGAGAGAATCTCACGACCATCATGTATCAGACAGCGAACGAAAATCCGGAACCCGTCACGACATATCAACCGGACCTTGATCCGGCGGTGGTCTCGATACTCAATAAGGCACTTGAGAAAAACCCGGAGATGCGTTTTGGCAGTGCAAAGGAGATGGCCGATGCCTTGAGAAAACCTGCTGGAAAGTTGAAAACGGATGACCTCGTCCGGGAGATCGATTCTGCAGGGCCTGTTATTTCAGAGACAGTTGACCGGTCTTTGGAATCTGAGGCAATCCCTGAAGAGACCATCGATTTGTCAGATTTGGAGCAGGTGTTGAAAGCGGAAGTCGTACCGCAGGATGAAAGGGATGTGACTTCCGTCGATGCCGGAGACGTGCCCGGGGATGGGAGCTCCGGGGATAAGGTGTTGGATGATGGCAAGGATGAAACACGGAAAGGATTCGACCTGGCGGAGCTGAGAGAGATAATCGCTGCCGGGAAGCAAGGGGATGCCGAAGCTGAATCACCACCCCTGGAAGATTCCGGTGTTGGTATGGACGCATTTAAACGGGTCGATGGGGTTAAAACCGATAACAATCGACAGATTGTACCGGTGGATCCGTTCCAGGAAGACCTGAATGAAGGCATTCAGCCACAACCCACTCAAAAAAGATTCAAGGATGAAAAAAGGACCCTGCCGGGATACGCATTCCAGGTAATCTATGCCATTCTCGCACTAATTCTGATGATAGGTGGCTATTACTTCTTCTGGAAGAGCCCGAATGCCGACAATAGACTCTTGAAGGTGGTGTACTATAAATATTTTGAATCAGCGGAGCAGAAAAATAAGAAAGTGCAGGAAGAACAGCGGCGACTCGTTCAGGAAATCATGAAACAAAAAATGCTTGAAAAGCAGCGCCTTGCACAAAGTCAAGCTGATAAAAAAGTAGAACAGGAAAAGAAAGAGTCCGCCGAAGAAAAAAAGAATATTCAAATGGCTCTTGCAACGAAGAAAATAGAAGCTGAGAAAAAGTTGGAGGCCGAACGCAGGGCCAGACTGGTCCAGGAACAAAAGCGGGAAGAAGAAAGATTGCGGCGCATCGTGGCGGAGAAGAAAAAAGAGTCCGAACGCATTGCCAGGATTGCAGAGGAAAAGAAGCGGGCGCTGGAACAGCGGGCACGAATTGAAAAAGAAATGCAAGAGGCCGCTCTCCAAAAAGATCTTTCAAGGGTTAATGCCTTCGTGGCGACCGCAGACACATATCGACGAAATGAGGAATATAACGCTGCCAAGAAAGAATATACAGCGGCCCTGGACCTGATTGAACAGAGCGCCTACGGGGTGGATTCACGGCTGTTGCAGCAGAAAGTCATCATCCAGGGCAGACTGTTGCAGGAAGACATGGTATATGGCCCAAGGGGCTACATACATTACCATGAGGCCTGGGTTTCGCCTGAAGAATATGAGGCAGTACGCCTCAAAGAGGGTTATGTCAAATTTCAGGGACAATTCAGACACTATCGAACCCTCCGGAAACTTATCAGGTCGAAAACAGAACCACTCGTGGAATCTTATGTATTGTCAAAATACAGTGATGAGGCAATCCATAAAAAGGACGTCAAATACAAACGGGTCAACTTGAAAAAAAATACCAGCAAGCAGTCAAATTACACGGTTGATTACACGTGGGAAATATGGCGATTCAAGGGTATCGATGAAGGAGCCTGCTCGGTTGAGATCGCTTATGATGTCGTAAAGGATTCCTGGAAACTCATCAAGGGATGTGAGTAGGAAGGGTTGGAGGGTTGGAGGGTCGGAGGGTAAGCCCTGAGAGGTAGTAGGCAGTAAGCAGAATACAGTAACAATAGACTGTAGGCTATTAGGCTGTAGACTTTTAGCAGCAAGCAGCC
>JAOZSO010000005.1:0-4637 GCA_029939655.1 Desulfobacterales bacterium | reverse complement strand
AGCCTAGCAGCCTAACAGCCTACAGCCTAATGGTCTAATAGTCTACAGTTAGGAAACAATATGCCCATCCAGGGAGACATCCAGACTTTTTCGTTGTCTGCGATCGGGAGAATGATCCATGCCGAAAAAAAGACGGGCATTCTGAACGTCAGTAGCGACGATTCAGTTACCCGTATATATTTCAAGCAAGGCGGCATCGTCTTCATCAGCGGCGACCTTGCCGAAGAGCTTTCTCTGGGCGCATTGCTGAAGGCGGATAAACTGGTTCAAGAGGCAGAGATCCGGAACGCTCTGGAAATTGGTGCAAAATCAAATAAGCGTCTGGGTGTTATCCTCATTGAACAGGGATATGTAACAAAAGAGGACTTGGTCAAGGTGTTGAACCTGCAATTCAAAGAGGCTATTTCAAAAGCATTGACCTGGAAAGAAGGTACCTTTGTTTACACAGATGGACTCGATGGATATGTGGAAGATATCCAACTGGATATGGATCCCATCCGTCTGGTTGCCGAGGCCGAGAGGTGGAAGGAGTACCGGATCCTGATTCCAAATGATCAGGTTGTCTTTGAAATGAAAGACGTGGCCTTACGTCCCAACAGCCTTTCAACCGAGGGTGTTTATGATGTGATGCTCCTGGCCGACGGCAACCGTACTGTTGCGCAGATTATCCAGTCGACAGGCAAAACACGTATTGCAGTTTACAGGGCCCTGACCAGTCTCTTTGTTCAGGGCATTATCGAGAGAAAAAAAACGTCTCAAGAGATTAGAAAGGGGCAGCAGATCACCGCCGAGTCCATCATGCGTTTTTTCTTACCTTTGATCAAAGAGATTCTTTCAGATTTCTCCACAGAGATGGGGGGTAAAAAGGCCGCATCAATTCTTGCCGGCAGCATCGAGTCTTCACCGCATTACGACACATTTCTTCAAGAGGTACGTCCGGAGGACACAACCAGCACGATGGTAAAAAACATTCGCGAAAGGATCGGGCGATCTTCAAAGCCGGTGAAATCAACTGATCTGGCAACAGGTTTTAAAAACACCATTGTACAGATTCTCAAGGAAGAACAGCAACTCCTGGGGTCCAAGGCCGTATACGGCACACTTCGGCGTATGATAACTCTCATCGAGAGCATGCCGGCCGAACAAAAGATCATCGCCGGATCTTTTATACCCCTTCTCACTAAACTATTCGCGAGTGAAAAACGTTCCATGGAAACAGAAGATATTTTTGCACGTACCACATCGAGCGGAGTTGTTTCCGGAGGCACCGGCAGCGGTATTCCAATTCCAAATTTAAGTGACATCAGTGGGGCCGTGATTATCGCATTCTACAGCAGAATTGCCCAGATACTCATTACGGATTTAGAAGAAAACCTTGGAGTGAAGTCTCATACTCTGCTTGAGAAGATACTTAAAAACTCGGAATACCATGAAGCGTTTTTATGCAGGTTTCATGCTGCTGACGATATCGCAACTAATGTTGAAAGTATCCGACGTCATATTTCGAATGAGGGCCATCGGCTCAGCAAAATGAGTTTTATCAAAGGGTTTCAGCAGGTATTAATCGAGCTTTTACTGGAGGAAAAACATCTGCTGGGGAGTAAGCCCACGCGAACAAGTTTGGCGAAGCTTAACCGGTTTATGTCTGACCCAAAACAGAGAGATCTCATGCCTCTATCGAAGTATTTTATTTCTACAATAGAAACGTACAGGTCGTTAGAATGGACAATGGTTTAAACTACTGGTTGGCGCAGCTCCTGATTCTGGTTTTCTACATCATGACGCTACTGATATATAACCGTGCCAGAAATGAATATATCGGGGGAAAGATAGGCGCAGCCATCAACCTGATAATGGGTTTTCTGCTGATATTATTTCTTTCTGATCTTGTGGACTACTTTTTACTTTTGATCCTGCCCAACCATGAGGATATTGTCCAGATCATCAAGATTCTGTTGAGGTTGGCGGCAATCTGTATATTGTTTTTTGGTGGATTACGTTTTTTTGTGGGCAGGTCACGTACGGTAGAAGTGCTGCAGCATACGGTCGATCTGCAAGACAACGAAGTACAGCAACCGGAAATCGAAGCGCCAATCCCGTTGCCCGAGATGACGCAGGTGGTTAAAACCGTGGTAAAGAAGCTGCCAAAGCTGGGGAGGTATGAAATTCTGGAACAGATCGGCCGGGGGGCGATGGGAATTGTCTATAAGGGCAAGGATCCCATTCTTAACCGGTTGACAGCGATCAAGACCATCCGTTTTTCCGATGAGTTTGATGAAGAAAACGTCGATGTCATCAAAACCCATTTTTATCGCGAAGCCGAGGTCGTGGCCAAGCTTTCGCATCCGAATATCGTCACCATTTATGATGTGGGTGAAGACCTGGATTTATCATTTCTCGCCATGGAATATCTTAAAGGCGAGAGCCTTGAAAAATACACATCCCAGGAGAATCTATTTCCGGTGAAGAAATGCCTCGAAATCATTGCTCAGGTATGTGATGCCCTCGAATATGCCCACACGCACGATATTATTCATAGAGATATCAAACCCGCAAATATCATGTTGCTGGGGGATGGCTCCATCAAGGTAACCGACTTCGGCCTTGCCCGGGCAACCACGGGTACCAAAACCCGTACGGGCATTATCAAAGGGACACCCTACTATATGTCCCCGGAACAGACCAGGGGCCTGAAACTTTCAGGAAGATCCGATATCTTTTCACTGGGCGTTGTTTTCTACCAGCTCCTCACGGGAAGATTGCCGTTTGATGGAGAGAACATGGCGGCCATCATGTACCAGATCACGTCTGTCAACCCGACGCCTCCCACGGAATACATGCCGGGTATAAACAAACCTATTCTCACGGTTTTGAATAATGCGTTGGTGAAGGATCATGACAAACGCTATGCGCATGCCGGGGATATGGGCAAACATGTCCGGATGATTATCGAGAAGATGTCGGAGTTGGAGGGCAGGAGGCCGAGTAGGGAGTAAGCAGAAAAGCGCTCAAGAGAAAGGAAAAAGGATCGGGAATGGCGTATCGGGGATATCGAGACTTGACTGTTTTCCAGATGGCATATGAGCTTGCACTAAAGATACACCAAGTTACAAAATCATTTCCGACTGTCTATTGCTTGCTTTTCAGCAAGATCTCCACTCGCCTGTTTAATTGTCTGCCTTCCGGCGTATCATTAGTGGCTATGGGATTGTCAGGACCCATTCCTGATACGAGAATGCGTTTTGGGTCGATGCCATGACCCACCAGGTAGCTCTTGACAACCGTCGCTCGAAACTTTGACAATTGTTTGTTGTAGCCTATATTCCCCACTGAATCAGAGTAACCCGTGATTAGAATCTCCAGACCCTGATACCCCAGGGCCGTGTCGATGATGTCATCCAGAAGCGTATACGCATCTGGTGAGAATTCATTGGAGTCAGACGGGAACTGAACCGTAAACATTTTATCCTGAAAAGGGGGTGGCGTCGGCGCCGGTTCCGCGGGTGGTGGGGAAGTGCTTTTTTCCTGCGCACCCGTTTCGAGTTCCGGAGCTTCATTGGCAGGCTGGGCGGTGAGATCAGGGGACGACAATGATTCTACTGACGGTTTTAGAGCCGGTGTGGTATTATCCGGCGCCATGCTCAGATGCTGGGGCTGAGTCGATTTTACCGGAAGCATATCGGTAATCAAGGATGGTATAAAACCGGATTTGAATAAGATGATGCCGGCGGTACTCATTATCAAAATCAGCAACCCAAGATAGAGCAATATGCCGGAAAGCGTTATTTGAAGTGGATGCCGGAAGGCATCGGCCAGGCGGTCGATGAAGCGTATATTCACCTGGCTCCCTTTGGGCTGTTCCACATTAATGTGGAGGTCCCTGGCACTTTCCTTGATGATTGTAGCATCAACCTTTTGTTTGCCCTTTACATAGGTTGTCAGCAGGGCATGATCACAAATGATATTGATCAGACGCGGGTAACCATTCGAAAAAGAGATGATCTGGCGAATGGCTCCGCTGGAAAAGATCTTTTTCTCGGTTCCGGCAACTTTGAGCCTGAAAGCGATATAATTTTCGACATCCTCGTGTTTGAGTGGGCCGACCAGGTACTTCATGGTAATGCGCTGTAGGAGCGCCCTGTTTCTGGTTTCGTTGAGTGCTTCGATGATTTCGTGTTGTCCGACAAGGAAAACATTCAACAATTTGGTATCTTTTTTTTCAATGTTGGACAGCTGGCGAATTTCTTCCATAATTTCGTGGCTGAGACGCTGTGCTTCGTCGATGATAATGAGAACTTTTTTGTCGTCCGCGTTGGCTTTGTGGAGGAAATGAATAAAATGAACCAGAAAGTCGCCCTTGCTTTTGAAGGTTTTCTTTATGTCGAATGCCTGGGTGAGGAAATTATAGAAATCGAGTTTTTCGAGGTCTGGATCAGAGATCATGGCGATCAGGGTCTGGTCGTCAAGGCTCTCCAGAAGGCCGTTGATCAGTGTTGTTTTACCGGTTCCGACATCACCGGAAAGCAAAAGAAAGCCGCAGTTGTCATGGATGCCGTATTTCAGCATGGCCAAGGCTTCTTTGTGGGTTTCGCCCAGCCACAGGAATTTGGGATCTGGACTGATTCGGAAGGGTTTTA
>JAOZSO010000120.1:0-8866 GCA_029939655.1 Desulfobacterales bacterium | reverse complement strand
TTGGTGTGCGGTCGCTGCCGCAACTGTTTGGCCGGTCGCCGGCACCTTTGCATGAAAACCAGCGGCGTAGGGGTTAATCGACCCGGTGCTTTTGCCGAATATCTTTCTATCCCTGTCACTAACGTATGGTTATGTGACTCCAACATTCCCATGGACATCCTTGCCTGCTCTGATCCACTGGGCAACGCAACTCATACAACACTCTCTTTTGATGTCTTGGGCGAGGATGTGCTGATTACAGGGGCTGGTCCGATTGGTTGCATGGCAACCGCTATTGCCAGGCATGCCGGCGCACGTTATGTGGTCGTCACCGACATAAATCCCTACCGTTTAAAACTGGCCCAAAAGATGGGGGCCACATTGACCCTGGATATGCGTTCAGGCGCAATCGAGGAGGCCCAGAAAAAACTAGGCATGAAAGAAGGCTTTGATGTCGGCATGGAGATGTCGGGCAATCCGGATGCGCTCCGTTCCATGTTATTCAATATGTGTCATGGCGGAAAGATTGCCCTCCTGGGCATATTCGCGCAAGAAACAGCCATCGATTGGGACCTTGTCGTTTTTAGTGGCCTTACCATCAAAGGGATTTACGGTCGAGAAATGTATGAAACTTGGTATAAAATGACCGTCATGATCCAGTCGGGTCTGGATATCGCACCTGTTATTACGCACCGTTTCCATTATTCGGAGTATGAAAAGGGCTTCGAGGTGATGTGCTCCGGGCAATCCGGGAAAGTGATTTTAAACTGGATCGACACGTAATACCCCAATGCTGTGATCATTTGTCTTACGGAGGGGGATCGTCATGTATGGCAAATTAATGAAGAATGAGATATTTTTTTTCGCCAATACGGAAAAGACCAAATCGCACTCGCTCTCGGACACCATGGCACAAAGAACACTGAGAAGTATATCCAGATGGCAGCTGACACATTAAAGCCGTTCTACAGGCGGGAAAAATTTGAGAAGACGACCGTCCATAAACTGGCCCCAGGAAAAAAGAGAAGATAAATTATCATGTTATATCAATATGTTCTAATCTACCCGTGATAATCCTACCTTCACACGGTAGAAGTCACTGGTTCAAATCCAGTACCGCCTACCAAATAACATAAAGGGCTTACAAGTAGATATCTTGTAAGCCCTTTTTTAATGGGGTTTTAAGTGGTGTGATTTCCGTAAACCATCATTTTATAAGGGTTAAGTCGTTAGTTTTTGCGTTACATTACACTATGAATCGAAATTAAAAAGACAGATCATTTTTTGTGTAAGGTTTCAGAAGTTAATACGACGTATCAGATAACTGTCATAGTTAACCCTTGGGGGAATATCCAGGCAATGGCGCTATCCCTACGATATTGCATATAATAACAACTCATTATCTATGCTTTGCCATGTTGTTTATGCAACCATAGGGTTTAATTAAACCTGAAGGATCAATGGGATCAATCATGAAAACAAACAAACGAACAATACATGTTGTCTTATGGGTTTGTTTATTCTGGGGAGCTACGGTTTTTTTAGCGCCGGGCCGGTCCAACGCTACAGTGGATCATGGCATTTATGCTGAGCTACTTGAAAAATACACTCAAAATGGTTCGGTAAACTACCAGGGTTTTAAAAATGCGGAGATCAAGCTTGATCAATATCTCGAGGTTCTCGAGAAGACCGATGTAAAGAAGCTTTCTCGTGACGAGCGCTTTGCATTTTATGTCAACGCTTACAATGCATGGACAATAAAATTGATCCTTGCCGGTTATCCCGGAATTGAATCCATAAAGGATCTGGGTAGCTTCTTTAAAAGCCCGTGGAAAAAGCAACTCGTCCGGATCGATGGGGATATCGTAACATTGGATCATATCGAGCATGATATACTTCGCCCCGGCTTTAAAGACCCACGGGTTCATTTTGCCATAAATTGTGCAGCTAAATCGTGTCCTCCGCTAAGGCCTGAACCCTATCGCGCGGACATTCTGGAGCAGCAACTGGATGAAATGGCGCGGGCATTTGTCAATGATTTCCGGCAATATCGTCTTGAGGGGCGAACGCTTTACGTAAGCAGCATATTTAAATGGTTTTCAGAAGATTTCAATGACGATGTTGTCGGTTTCTTTTTGAAATATGCCCGGGAAGACCTAAAAAAACAGTTGGAAGACAACCAAAGTAAAATCAAAATAAAATACCTGGACTATGATTGGTCGCTTAACGGAAAATAGGATGGTTCTCAAGCGAAAAAAGTACTATACAATAAAGCAGTCTTGGGTTTTGACAGTTAACGAGCATATATGGATGAACTATTTCACTCTTGAAACCGCACAAACCCGATTAATAATTTTAAACTCAAGGAGTTATCGATGTTGAATTCTTTATGGATATTGATCGTCCTGATGCTTGTGGTTGCCTTTCCGCCACTGACCCATGCAGCAGATGGCGGAGCCATCGATTGGTTTGGACTGATCTTGGGATTGTTTGGCGGACTGGCATTGTTCCTGGCCGGTCTTGATCAGCTGTCCGAAGGGTTGACAAAACTGGCAGGCAATACCTTAAAAACCATGTTATCCAAGCTGACCACCAATAGGATTATGGGATCTATCACCGGTGCTGCTGTGACAGGGTTGCTCAATTCGTCTTCTGTTACCACCGTTCTTGTGGTCAGTTTTGTTACGGCAGGTGTAATGAGCCTCCAGCAGTCGATCAGTGTGATCATGGGAGCCAACATCGGATCCACCGTAACCGCTCAGATCCTGGCTTTTAATGTATCCCGATATGCCCTTTTGCCCGTAATCATCGGTTTTTTTATGATGTTTATGGCCAAACGGTCGACGATTCGAAACTGGGGCATGATGATCATGGGACTGGGCATGGTATTTTTTGGTATGTCCATGATGGGGGATGCCATGTATCCCTTGCGTGGTTTCCAGCCTTTTCTTGACATGCTGCAGAAAATGGAAAATCCTCTGCTTGGGATTCTTGCCGGTGCCGTGTTTACCGGACTTGTTCAATCCTCGGCTGCAACCGTGGGGATTGCCATTGCCATGGCTGCCGGCGGCCTGTTGAGTTTAGAGGCCGGGATTGGTCTGGCCTTGGGGGCTAATATCGGAACCTGTGTAACAGCATTGATGGCTGCTATAGGAAAACCGCCTGAGGCGGTTCGGGTGGCTATGGTCCATGTGGCCTTCAACGTAATAGGCGTGCTCATCTGGCTGCCGTTTATTTCGGAATTGGCCAGTCTGGCACAGGTCTTGTCGCCGGCCAGCCAGAACCTTGCCGGTGCTGCCGGAATTGCTTCCCAGGTTCCCCGGCAGATTGCCAATGCCAATACCATTTTCAATGTATTCAACACACTTCTGTTTTTACCGTTTACCGCCTTTTTCGCCCTGCTGGCCAGATGGCTAATCAAGGATCGCCACACACCTGAAAAAATCATAGAACCGATATTTCTTGATGATTCACTGCTGGAGGTGTCCGCCCTATCGTTAGATGCCGTTAGAAAGGAGCTGGGCAGGACTGCCGGTATTGTATTGGAAATGATGGACAGGTTTCGTGATTCATTTACGAAAAATGATTTTGAAGCCCTGCAGAACCTGGTGAATGAAAACAAAAAAATTGATATTCTGGGGCGTGCGATCACGAAATATTTAGGAAAAATCCGGTCCGGTGCCTTGTCGGAAAAAGAAAGTCTGGAGCATCAGCACCTGATGACCTGTGCCATCACCCTTGAGAATATGGGCGATGTTATAAAAAACGATTTGATCGAGATCGCAGACCGGGCCCGGAATTTGAACTACCAACGCAGTGAAAAAAGCAAGGAAATGCTCAGGAATATCTATCACCAGGTTCGTAAGGCCGTAGCACTGCTGATCCCTATACTGGAGGGAAAAGACCTGGACAGTGCAGAGCAGATCATAGCGTTGAAACCGGTTATCCTGGAAATGGAAAAAGCATTTATCCACAGGAAATCGGAGCGACTGGCCTCGACCACGCCCGATGCCTTGAAATATGCCCGTATAGAAGTATCTACTTTAGATAAACTGCAAAGAATGTACAGCCTGTGCAAACGGGTGGCCAATATCCATCTCTATGACGTTGTCTGATAGTTCTTTGATTCTATTGGCTTTTCATGTCTTTAAACATGTGCCATGTTGCTTATACAACTATGGAGTTTATTCTTCTTCACGATCGATAACCGCTTTGGCCATTTTGAGAAGTTTCAGAAGGTTTCCTCCAGCCTTAATCTTTCCGGTGAGCAAAGCCCTAATTGGACCAACCTGCCCGCTGGTGAGCTCCGCCAGTTCATCAAAACCGGCGGCCACATAAGCGGATCGCTTTTTTACGGCACCGTCTTGTATCTCTATTGCACCCTTATCAAAAAAGACAGTGGCCGCTATATTGGCCCCTGTTTCCCTCACCACCAAACTGCCCCTTATCTTCTTGATACTATCCCACACTTTCGGGTTTTCCATATTCCTGTCAATAAGGGATTTGATGGTCCACCCAAGGCCGTTCAGGTCTTCTCCTTTCACCTTTACTTCACCCATTTTTCCTCCGTTTTCCCTGCTGCTCCACACGCAATACAAAAGCAGCGGTTATGGATGATTAACCTGCTGACTGATTTTAAAATCATCTCGTCAAAAGGCTATTCCCCTAAATATTCATTCTCAAAGGAACTGATTGAATTAGCCATGGCCCGGATGAAACTGGCGTTCCGCATAATCTTGGACATGTCTCCTGTGAGCTTGAATATCCCTCGCACAACGCCTTCGATAAAGTCTTTTTCCCCTTTTACCACGGGTTTGAAGTCGGTATATGTGCCAGTGACATAGAAACCTGGCTCTACTTCTGAAGGGTCATTAACCATATAGGCATCAGAACATTTTCCTGCTGCAACCTCTAAATACAGATAGGCTGGCTCATCTAATCCGCTGCCGGGTAGTATCTCAAATATAAAGTTTCCGTTAAAACCTACTCCCCAGTTTTTTCCTGTACTCTCAACTCCGGGGTCATTATTCATTGCATTTTTCCATTCGTCACACCACTCTTTGGAAGGATAAAGTGCCATTTTTTGCCCTCTCTTTTTGAATTAATTTATATTATAACAGGCAGTTACATGCCCGTGAACCGGTCAGCTTAGTTAAAGGGTTTTTAAATCATACCAATAACGTGCAGTCTCAACGGTTTTAAGTCCTTTGCCGCCCATCCACAATCCAATCACTTTTTGATCTCGCCAGAATTTTTCGATATCCCCTTCTCGAGAATATCCATATGAGCCCATGTAATCCATGGCCCGGCTGCAGGCCCGTTCAACAGCATTCGTTGCATGAATGGACAATCCCCTGGTTTTCAATGCAAACCGCTCATCCCAGGGATCCCATCCGTATATTTCCGGATGATCAATCTCGCGGGTATAAGCCCAAAGCCAGGCCGATGTTGATTCGATGGACATGGTCAAGTCACAAAGCATCTCAGCCACAATGCTGTGTTCTTTAAGGGGTTTACCTGCTACGACACGGGTTGTGGTATAATCTTTTATGATTTCGTACACCGCTTTCATTACACCGACGCACATGGCCGTGGATGCCATACTGCCAATCGTGATGGCTCGCTTCCAGTATTTCAGGTCATCACCGGGTCCGTGAAAGCGATACCGCTTCGGCACTCTCACGTTATCAAACCAGATGTCCGTGTTCATATCCGCACTCATGCCACATTTTTGGTAAGCGCTACCGACTTTCAGACCTTTTGTGTCTGCCGGAACCAGAATCAGGGCAAAGTCGTCAGGGTCGGTTGATCCGAGTTTGGTGGTACATATGACGGTATAAAGATCGCCCACCTTTCCTGAATTCGTCGGCCACATCTTAGCGCCATTGATGACCCACTCATCGCCGTCAAGCGTCGCAGTTGTCTGGATAGTTTTGCCCTTCACCTGACCGATATTTTCGATGTCTGCACCACCGCCAGGTTCTGTCATTGCATGGCAGCCGACGTAAAGTTCCTCGCCGCAAAACTTGGGCCCGAATTCTTCCAGCAACTCCATATTCCGATGCGGTTTGAACATAATCGGCATCAATCCCCAGGTGGAACAGAGAGCCGCAACCGCAAATCCCGCGTCAATTCTGGCAAGTTCCTCGCCTAAAACGTTGACAAAGGCCATTGGATCCGGCATGTCGGCACCCCCGACCTCAAACGGAAAAAACGCCGAATTGAGCCCCAGGTCTACCAGCACCTCTTTCAGAAGCGGCTCTATCAGCTTATGGTTACGCCAATCCTCGTCCACTTCCCGCCGTATTGGGAGATAGCGTTCTTTACCCCATTTCCGGATCTCTTTACCCATATCCGTTACAAAACTTGAAACCCATTCCTCGGGGCGAATGAAATTGTCTATTGTTGGCATGCTTCTCTCCTTTTTTTGCTTCCGGTTAATCTTAAGCTACTCTGCCGGGGATATAGTCTCGATGTTCTCTGCCAGCGTTGCAGACAAAGGCAAACACCTTGGTTTCCTTTTTGGCGAACAATTCAAATTCCCGTTTTAAATTCGCCATCTCCATCTGACAGACCGGGCAACCCTGGTAGCGTAAGAACACTAAAACTGCCGGTTTGTTTTTTAATCACTCAAACATGCAGCCTGGAAATTATTTAAAAAAATTTTCCCCTTCCTATGGTAGATCAACCCTCATCCACAGATTTGCAACTTTTTCCGGTTTCTCACCGCTTTCACCCCGAATAAGGGTGTATTCCAGAAATCCCGGATAGAACTCGACCACCTCATATTCCATCACACCCGTTATTTCGTTTGGAAGTCCACGAAGGATGCCGTTATACATCAGATCTTTCAGCAGCCTGTTAAGGGATGCGTCTTCAAGATCAGTACGGGCTTTTATTTCATCAATGCTTAAAAAGAGCTTATCATAGTATGTTTTGTCAATAAACCGGGCCTGTTCTTCACTGACAAACAGTTTGATCATTTCTATATGTACGGCGGTTATCTGGACAGGAATAACGCCTGATTCAAGCATTTTATTAATTACATTAATCCAGAGTTGTTCAGATTCAGCCATCGGGCATAAATCCTTTTGTTATTTTTGAATTATAACCCTTATTGAGGGTTAGATATACGTAAATTTTGTCCAAAACGCCTTGTCGTCTTTCTGCCAGTCAGGGCCAAAGCGTTTCTCATAAAATGCGCCTAACCTGTCATACCACCGCCACCAGGTGCTTTTACCCTTTTCCTCAGCTTCTAATATATCATTCAGATAAGAGACAATATCTATCATTTCAGGCTTTGGAACAAAAAAGGCTGCCCCATTTTTGTGTGATTTTACAATATTGTCAGGGCTGAGAGCAGCAGCAGTCAGCATGACGCTTGTCACTTTCTCCTTATTAGCAATATTTAAGAGCTCATACCCATTCACACCCATGATATCCAGGATAGCCAAATCAAAATATTCTGATTCAAGCAGAATTTTGCCTTCATCAAAAGTGGTCGCTGTTACAACATTGCACATGGTCAGCAAATCTTCCAACACTTCTAATATATCAGACTCATCATCCACAATGAGAATTTTTTTGCCATCTAATAAGTCTTTTTTTTCCATACAAATCCTCCCATATCATACTGTTCCTTGACCTCGCTACAGGATATAAAGGCCTCTTGAGATAGCAAGGAATTCCCTGCCGGTATTACTTCGATAAATCGGACTTCTAAAAAAATAGGGGTCTTGAGTCAAGCCCGGCGAAAATATTCCATGGCATACAGCATTAAAAAAGTAGGCATACCAGTGGGTCTGTCGAGGCTTTTTGCGAACCCTTGCTCCGCAAGAGATCGGTGCAGATCGAGATAAAAATCGCTCAATTCAGGTCAAAGTTATCCTCCCGCCACAAGCGGAAATATTGAAATAGCTGCACCCTGTTCAAGCCTTGTTTCCAATCCATCCAGGTCAACGTGGAATTCACCCTTTTTTGCCATGGCATCTGAAATATGCAGAAATGGTTTTACAAAAACCCTGATCATCTCTATCCGTTACTCCCCAAGGTATTCTGATTCAAAGGAGCTTATTGAATCTGCCAGCCCCCTGATGAACTGGGCATTTCGCATGATCTTGGCCATATCGCCCTTAAGTGTAAAGAGACCTCGTAACAAGCCCTCAATAAAATCCGTTTCTCCCTTGGCAACTTTTTTGTACTCTTCATATTGCCCCGGACAGACAAATCCGGCATCTACCTCTGAAAGATCATTAATGATACGTGAATCTAAGGCCTGGCCCCCTTTTACGTCTAAATAAACATATGTTTTTTGGGTCAGGCCCCCACTTGGCAGCAACTCAAATACCATGGAGCCATTAAAATCAACGCCCCAGACTTTTCCTTTTTCAACACACTTGGGGCTATTGTTTATTGCCTTTTTCCATTCTTCACACCATTCGTTGGATGGGTACAGAACTGCCATTTTATTTTTTCTCCTTATTCATTTTTTCTATTTCTTCATCCCGTAATTGTTTCTTGAAAAGTTTCTCGGAAACGGTAAGGGGCAGACTCTCCCTGAATTCAATAAACTTTGGAACCGCATAGGGCGGAAGTTTTTCTCTGCAATATGTGATGATATCATCAGCGGTAAGTTTATCCTTGTAATTTTCCTTTGCAACCAGGAAGGCCTTTATTCTTTCACTTCCATAACGTTCCGGATCGGGTATGCCGATGGCACATGCCTGGGCCACTCCGGGATGTTCAAACAAAACAGTGTCAACGGTTGTTGAATAAACCTTAAATCCGGAGATATTGATCATATCTTTATCCCTGTCCACAAGAAAAAAGTACCCGTCTTTATCCATTTTGCAAAAATCACCCGTGGGAAGCCAGCCGTCTTTTAACC
>JAOZSO010000004.1:2814-27659 GCA_029939655.1 Desulfobacterales bacterium | reverse complement strand
TGGACCCCTTGTCTGTTTTTATGCGAAAAAAACTATTTTGATCGTTAATAAAGAAGGTTTGTCGACGCTTTCTACAACCCGAATGGTGTCGCTTCGGAGGGGTAGGCAACGGTGAAGTCGAGATCGATCTCTTGTATTTCGCCCGGAGATAGCTGGAACACCCACAAATGGACGCCTTCCTTATCCTGGTAGTTGCTTTCTGTTGGTGCCGGGTTGAGCCGGATGTCTTTAATCTCGATTTTGTCTGTTTTTGAAACAGGCACCCTGTCAACGATCTTCAGCGTAACCGGTTTGTCTTTGATATTTTCGGCAGTTATTTTATACGAAAACGACCGGACCACCGTTTTCCTCTGAATGGTACCAAAATATGTTTCTTTGACCTTATCTTTTAATTTTTTCCGAAGAACCTTTACATCACGATCAGCGCCAAGGTTCATGGAAAAGGGCTCTCCGGGCTTTTTTTCGGATAGATAAGTGTCTCCGATATAGCGACCGCCGAAATAAACATTCAACTTACCTGCCAACAACTCCTTGTCTGCCGATGCTTCTGCAACGAGAAATGTCAGACTTGTCTTCCCCGGGAGACTGTAGTGAAAGGTGTCGGCGGATAATTTTTTCGTCAATAGCGGCAGAATCGAGAATTGATCTCGGGAATCAATATCGACGGGGAAGGGCATCTTGTATTCAAAGGAAAGGGGAAGTTCTCTTGCCGAAGCAGACGTATATTCGGCGGGTGCCCCTGCCCCCGATTGAATTTCTTCATCCAGTTCCATGGCATCCTGGGCCACTGCCATGGCCTTGGTCTGAGACCGTTTGAGCAGAGTAGGCGCGGGTCTTGGAAGATCCAGTTGCCAGGGTGATATGTCGGGAAATCGTACCCCTTTTATCGGAATAACGTTGGACACGGAGAGGGTTATCTTTTTCCAGTCTTCCCCTGATTTCTGGGAAATGCGGGCAAACATAGTCAAATCCAGTTCCGACAAATCCATGGGTACGGAAACCTTGTACAGGGGCTGCCAAAGGGCTCTTTTCACCAGATATTGGACATTCAGTCGAACGGTTTCTGCTTTGGTTGCATTGAAAAGGATTTCAATGGCCTGTTTGAATGCTCTGCCGCGGCCGCTGACGGCTGCGAGTTCTTTTTTGACTTTTGCAATTTCTCTGTCGACGTTTTCCAGGTCGATATCAAGTGCTTGGCTTTCAGTATAGATCAATGTGGATGTGGATCCTATAAAAGATATTGTTTCTTGGACGTCTTCCATATTGGGATAGTGTGTTTGCACATCTTTGGGGATTTGCGTTTTTGAAAAATCAATCAGCCCGTCCAGAAAAGACTCTTTTTTGGCGAGAACCCTCTTTTTGTCGGACAAACCCTTTCGGGATTGATTCAGTTTTCTAAGTTTTTCTGCAAGGGTATTGACCTGGTCCTGAGGAAACTCAGCCAAGGGGATATGTTTGATCTGGACACTGACCATCTCTCCAGTCCCAAAAACCTGGGCGGACACGGAGTCTTTGTCCACATTAAATGCTGTGGTTTCAATAAGCAGTTCATTCAACCCTGGCCTTAGATGGGTCTGCCCTTCTCTGACAACCATGGCCTGGTTGGAAAAAAGGGTGACTTCCGAAATTTGGGATGATACGAACTGAGAAGCATGGCCCATGGTCGACAAAAAGAAAAAAATAACAAGGATGAACAGGCTGGTTTTTTTCATGGTTCCTCCAAAAAAATAATGATGTTGGCATATCACCGCGCTGTTAGTCTGTTCCGATAATAAAAGCGACAACGTCGATTTTATCGGCCCTTGAATACAGGCTTCCTCTTTTCGATGGCGGCGGTGACGGCTTCGATACCATCTTCGCAGATGAGCATGGCAGCATTTTTCTGGGCAACATATTTGAGCCCTGCCGCGGTGCCGTGATCGCTGGTAAAGCGCAGAACATCCTTGACGCCCTGGACGGCAAGAGGCGAGTTGTCCGCCATTTCCTGGGCCAGTTCTTCAGCTTTTTGAAACAAGGATTTTTTGTCTTCACATAAATGGGTGATAAATCCGATCCGGTAGGCATCTTCGCCGGAAAAATCCCTTCCAGTAAGGCAGAGTTCCCTTGTCCAGGGTTCACCTACAATTCGTTGAAGCCGCTGAGTGGTGCCAAGATCCGCGACAAAGGCCAGTTTGGTTTCACGAACTGAAAAAACTGCATCCCTGGTGGCTATACGAATATCGCAGGCACAGGCAATGTCAACACCGCCCCCGATACAGTGGCTGTGCGATGCCAAAATCACTGGTTTGTTGCACGTCTCAATGATGTTGGTGCTGGCTTGTCCGTAGAGAATGGTTCTACGCAGGCGCTCTCGATAATCGGCTGTTTGTTTTTCGATCAAGCCTGCCAGCGCTGACAGTTCCAAACCGGCGCAGAAACTTTTCCCTTCTCCTTTGAGAACGATAACGCGAACATTTTCGTCCTGATCCAGCTGTTGGAAGGTTGCCACCAATTGTTCAAGCATTTGGAAATTCAATGCATTTCGTTTTTCAGGTCTATTCAGCGTTACCCAGGCAACGTGTCCCTTTATTTCGCGTTTTACAAAGCTGCTCTCGTTCATCTTGACCCCCATATTACCGTAACTATGATTCAACAGAATCGGTTGGCGATTTTAATCGTGTAGCTATTTTATTATTAGAACGGACATGAAAAAACAAGCTTAATGAAGGGCATTTGCTCATGGAAAAGCCATTATTCCCAACCCCGAAATCTCATAAACTTGAAATATTCGGACTAAAATCGTTTCAAAGGAATTATTTTGACAATGATGGATGGATTTTTTAGCATCAAGCCATATGAAGACGAAACCCTCCAGCTTAAAAGAAGAGCAGACAGGTCAGGCCGACACTGTCATGGACGATGCAATGGACATGGCCAGGGTGATTGCCGTAGATCGGGAACACTACGTGGTTGCCAATGAAAATCAGGAAACAACGGCTGAAATTACAGGCAAACTCATGTTCAGTGCGGAAAGTCCCCTTGATTATCCAGCCGTGGGTGATTGGGTACGGGTTCAAATGGTGGACCAGGGGTCCCGGGCAATTATTCATGATATCTGTCAGCGAAAAACCATATTAAAGCGCAAAACCGCCGGCAGAAAAATATCCCATCAACTCATCGCTGCCAACATTGACACGGCTTTTATTGTCCAGTCCCTGGACACCAATTATAACCTGAGACGGCTGGAGCGGTACATGGTCATGGTCTACGATGGTGGTATCCAGCCGGTGGCGCTGCTGAGCAAGGGCGATTTGCTTGAAACCCATGCCATTGAAATGCGCTTGAATGAAATCGCTGCCATCTTTCCAGAGCGGCAGGTTATCGCCTTCAGCAATAAAACCGGAGAAGGGCTGGACAGCATATGGGCACTCCTGACACCCGGAAATACCTATTGCTTGCTGGGATCATCGGGGGTTGGCAAGACAACCCTGCTTAACAGCCTGCTCAAGAACAGCGTGTTTGAGACCCGAACGGTAAGGGAAAAAGACGGCAAGGGTCGGCACACCACCACACGCCGGCAGCTCATACGTGTGAAAAATGACGCCATGATCATTGACACACCCGGCATGCGGGAGCTTGGAAGTCTTGCAGTGGACAGCGGGTTAAAGAGCGCATTTCATGAGATCGATCAGCTGTCAAGCACTTGCCGTTTCCAGGATTGTTCCCATACACAGGAAAAAGGGTGTGCCGTCCTGTCCGCCGTAGCAGATGGCCGCCTTTCCAGAGAGCGCTACCAGAACTATTTGAAAATGAAGAAAGAATCCATGTTTCATGAAATGTCCTATCAAGAAAAAAAGAAAAAAGACAAGCAATTCGGAAAACTGGTTAAATGTGTTATTAAGTCTAAAAAAAACCGACGGTAACAACACAAGGAGAAAAAGATGAAATGGCTTGCAGCTTTTATCCTGGTGATTATAGTTCCGGCCATGCTGACATATGCCGGCGAAGCAGATGTGGTCAAAGTCAACGTCGTCACGGCTGGAGAGAGAACCTATCGTTTCGACGTCACCTTGCGGCATGATGACACGGGCTGGGATCACTATGCAGACAAATGGGAGGTCGTTTTATTGGATGGGACTGTCTTGGGTACCCGAAAACTGCTTCATCCGCATGTCAACGAACAACCCTTTACGCGAAGTTTGTCAGGTGTTAGAATCCCCAATAATATTCAACAGGTACTGGTCCGGGCCCATGATTCGGTGCATGCTTATGGTGGTCAGGTTTTAACCGTAGACCTTCCGGCAAAATAGGAAGGATGCGCTTAGATTTTTGTTGATCTCGGGTAAGCCCATCAGAGAATCTGTTGCCTGGCAAGGTCCCATTGTCATGAATACCCAAGAAGAATTGCGGATCGCATTTGAAGAATATGAAACAGGGACCTTTATTAAATGCGCCAATTAATAGAAGTAACAAAGACAAAGGATATTCAAACCGTACGGGAATTGTTTGATGAATATGCGGTTTCCATCGGTATTGATCTGACCTTTCAGAACTTTGAACAGGAATTGAACCATATTGCAGACATCTATATGCCGCCGGAAGGCGCATTGTTTCTGGCTAAACAGGATGGGATGCAGGCAGGATGTGTGGGTTTGCGGAAAATTGACAGTCAGCGTTGTGAAATGAAGCGCTTGTATGTTCGGCAAAGATTCAGAGGCAAGGGTTTCGGCAATGCGCTATGCCGGGAAATTATCCTAAAAGGGAGAAAGCTCGGTTACAAAGAAATGCTCCTGGACACCCTCTCAACGATGGTTGACGCACAGACGCTCTACCGAGCACACGGATTTATAGAAACCGTGCCGTATTACCATAACCCCCTACCCGAGGCACAATACATGCTGCTGACACTGGACGAAACTAAAAATGAATAATGCACCCCAGCTGGATCTGCCGTTTCCTGCCGTGGGAGACAAGGAAGGCGATGTTGTACCATTGGACCTGCCCGGTATTGTGGATACCCATGTTCATGTTTTTCCAGAGCCTGTTTTTAAGGCCCTGTGGGAGTGGTTCGAGAAATATGCATGGCCCATCCGCTACAAGGGTACCACGCCCGAGCTCCTGGAATATCTTTTGAAAAGGGGTGTTGACCATATTGTCGCCCTCCAGTATGCGCACAAGCCTGGAATTGCACGGGATCTCAATCAGTATATGCTAAACCTGTGCCGGAAATTTTCCGGACGCATCACCGGTCTGGCCACGATTTTTCCCGGCGAGACGGATGCGGCGCTCATTCTGGAAGATGCTTTTGCTGCCGGGCTGAAAGGTGTCAAACTGCATGCCCATGTTCAGTGCTTTGACATGAACAGTCCCGACATGGACCCGATCTATGACGTTTGTTCACGAAAAGAGAAGCCACTCGTCATGCACGTGGGAAGAGAACCCAAGAGTGAAGCTTACATGTGTGATCCCTATGTGCTCTGTCGGGCAGAAAAACTGGAACAGGTGTTGAGAAGCTATCCTGATCTCAGGATCTGTGTACCCCACCTGGGAATGGACGAGTATGTGGCCTATCAGCGCATGACTGAAACATACGACAATCTCTGGCTTGACACATCCGTGGCTTGCGCCGATTTTCTGCCCACGGAGCAGGTTGTCCGGCTTGATGAGATGCGGGTCGATCGTATCATGTATGGCTCGGATTTTCCCAATATTCCTTATGCCTGGGACAGGGAAATCAAACAAATCAAGAACGCCCGGCTTTCAAGAGCATCTATGGCAAAAATATTCAGGGAGAACGCCCTGCAGTTTTTTAGTATTACACCGGAGGTATTATGAAAGAGACATTGAGGCCAGGGATTCATCACGAATTTAAATACAAGGTTCCCGAGTCCAAAACCGTTCCGGCTCTATATCCGGAAGCACTGGAATTTCAAGTCATGCCGAAAGTCCTGGCCACAGGTTATCTGGTGGGTCTTATCGAATGGACCTGCATCCAGGCCATCAACCCGCACATTGACTGGCCAAGAGAACAGACCGTGGGGACAAATATTCAGGTCAACCATACAGCAGCAACACCCCCCGGACTTGTGGTAAGGGTTTTTGTGAAACTTGTCGAAGTCGATCGGCGCAGATTGGTTTTCGAGGTGTCTGCTTCGGATGGGATTGACATTGTCAGCAAGGGAACCCACGAACGTTTTGTTATTGATGCAGGGGCATTTGTAAAGAAAATTGAAGAGAAATCAAACCAGAAGGTGTCATCATGACATCGAAGAAACTCTATTTCAAGGGGAGCGGCGGCAACCGGTTGTCGGCACTGTTGGATCTACCTGCAGACAGTCGCCCCGAAGCGTTTGCCCTGTTCGCCCATTGCTTTACCTGTACCAAAAATCTCAAGTCGGCGAATTATATCAGCCGTGCGTTGACACGCGAAAGGGTTGCGGTACTACGATTTGACTTTACGGGTCTGGGTGAAAGTGAAGGCGATTTTGCCGATACGAATTTTTCGACCAACGTCGCAGATCTGGTGGCAGCGGCAAATTTTCTGAAAACCGGCTACGAAGCACCTAAGATCTTGATCGGCCACTCCCTTGGTGGCGCAGCGGTGCTCAAGGCAGCCGGACAGATATCCTCCAGCAAAGCGGTTGCCGTGATTGGCGCGCCGGCAGACACGGTTCACCTCATGCGGCATTTCGAAAAACACCAGGAAACAATTGCCAAGGATGGTGAGGCGGAAATAGCTATTGAAGGCAGACCGTTCAGGATAAAGAAGCAGTTTTTGGACGACTTGGGAGCGGCCCAAATAGAAGAGGCGGTTCGCAATCTCAGGAAAGCGCTGCTTGTTTTCCATTCCCCGATGGACAATACGGTGGGAATCGACAATGCAGCACGATTGTTCCAGTACGCACGACATCCAAAAAGTTTTATTTCACTGGACCAGGCGGACCACCTGTTGATGAATGCCTCCGATGCAAGGTATGTCGGTGCCATGATTGCGTCCTGGGTGCGGAAGTATCTGGACCTGGAACAGCCGGAGTCCTCAAAAGAAGATGATGCAGGGAGCCGAGTTGTCGCGCAAATCGGAAAAACCGGATTTCGAACGGAAGTCATGGCCAACGGACTCTCCCTGGTTGCCGACGAGCCGGTTTCCGTTGGTGGAACAAACATGGGGCCGACACCCTATGATTATCTCGTGGCCGGGCTGGGGGCCTGTACAGCCATGACCCTGCGCATGTATGCGGACCGTAAACAATGGCCTCTGGAAGAGGTGGTGGTTTCCTTGTCCCACAAGAAGGTTCACGCTAAGGACTGCGAAATGTGTGAAACAAACCAGCCTATGGTGGATTGGATCGAAAGAGAATTGGAACTGATCGGACCCCTGGATGCATCCCAGTCTAAACGGTTGATGGAAATTGCCGACAGGTGTCCGGTTCATCGTACGCTGGAATCGAAGGTTAAAATCAAAACAACCTTAAAAAAAGTTGAACCGCAACAGCGAACGTATTCCCAGTAGCGGCTGGACGTGAGCTCGCCGACAAGTCTTGCTGCGAGGTTCTTCAAATTTTATATTTGACGTTTTTGTAAAATCTGAAACGACGTCATGCCTGCGAAGGCAGGCATCCAGAAATATTTGAAAACACTGGATTCCCGCTTTCGCTGGAATGACACCTAATGGCGAATTAGACTTTTTACGAACAAACAATTTATTTTGGCAAACTATTGAGGAGACAGATCAGAATGAAGCGAAGATCATGTGAGGTAACAGATCCTGAAGCCATTGAAAAAATTCTTTCAAAAGCCACTATCGGTCGCCTGGCAACGACCGATTTAGAAGGATACCCCTATATTACCCCGGTAAATTTTGTGTCCCATAACGGTAATATTTATTTTCATTGTGCCTTAACCGGTGAAAAATTGGATAATATCACGCGCAATGCCAAAGTCGGTTTCCAGGTCGACATACCGTTGGCCTACCTGGATTCACAATTCTCCGACGATGGCTCTCCCTGCAAGCTTCACCAGTTTTACCATTGTGTTGTCATGCGGGGAACGGCACGACTGGTAGATGAAATGCAGCTTAAACTCGATGCCTTGAACGCCTTGGTTGAAAAACATGAAAAAGGCAGGTCTCTCAAAAAAGTTCATCAAGACATGCCGGATTATAAAACCTGTGCAGTCGTTGAGATCCGTCCGGAAAAGATATCCGCCAAAAGCGATCTGGCTCAGGGGAAACCAGAAAACGTGAGGGCGGAACTATCAGAATATTTCAGGAAACGGGGCTGGCCAAGGGATCTGGAAACGATCCAAGAAATGGGCATGGATCCCGACAGTAATTTAGATTAAGACCGGATGTTTGCCGGCCTTCGGAAATCCGTTTTAAAGTCGGCCAAAACTCGCTCCAAAGGCGCCGTAAGACCCGCCGTTGCCAGTTGTATTAAAAAAAGTTCATGTGAAATTATATGTAGGAGAGGCAAATCATGAAAAAATGCAGAGATTGCAAGCACGAGGTTAGCGAACAGGCGTATACCTGTCCCAATTGTGGAGCCATGTATCCGGCAAAGGCGAACTGGGACGGGTGGGGGTTTGAATACAAATCAGAGGCCAATTTTCTGGGTCTGCCGCTGGTGCATATATCCTTTAAGTATCGCATGAACAAGATGCCGGTGGTGGCAAAGGGTGTGATATCCATTGGTCAGTTCGGCGCCGGTATTATCAACATTTCTCAATTCGGTGTCGGTGTGATCAGTATCAGCCAGTTTACCATTGCCGGTTATGCCATTGCCCAGTTTGCCATCGCATATTCATGTATCGCCCAAATCGCTTTGTACGTTGACAATGGTTATGGTCAGGTTGTGCGCAAGTTATCAGAGGTTTTGGGAGGCTTTTAGAATAGAAACCTGGTCCTTGGCGGGAATAAATCCCATAGTCGCATAAACAACATGAAAAAATCGTTCTTTAATAAGTGGTTGGGGGACTGGATGCAGTCACAGGGTGTTCCGCTGTGGGGGGCTGCTGATATTCGGGAGCTGTGCTTTTGCATTGAAGAGGATCGAGAACCCTATTCAGGAGCCATTTCATGGGCAATCCCCATGCCGCCCGATATCATGGCAGGCATTAAAAACGGTCCGACACAGGCGTATGCCCGGGCGTATGCCGAAATCAATGTGCGTATCACTGATATAGCGCATTCGCTTTCAAAAGCCATTGGTCAAAAAGGGTTTCGCGCACATCCCCTGGCGGCATCAGACAGGACGGATCTGGTAAATATCAAGGGTGATTTTCCTCACAAAACAGCGGCCACACTCTCCGGGCTGGGTTGGGTCGGCCGCCATTGTCAGCTGGTAACACGTCAATTCGGTCCCTGGGTGCGCCTTGGAACGGTCTTTACGGACATACCCATGGCCTATGGCACACCTTTTAATCGTGGATATTGCGGCACCTGCCGCGCTTGCGTCGATGCATGTCCTGCGAGCGCTTTATCCGGTAAAGATTGGAAGCCTGGTATCGAAAGAAAGGAAATACTGGATGCCGCTGCCTGTGATCGATGGAAAAAGGATCACTACGCTCGGTTTCACAACGGACACAACTGCGGTATCTGTTCGTCGGTATGCCCCTATTCGCTGTTTCCATGAAATCTCACTCTTGCTTCCGAAAGAGCCTGCCCAGCAGCGGTTCCCTGATGGTGATAGCGCCATAGGGACATATTTCCAGGCAGCAATAACACCGGATACAGGAATCGTAATTAAATCGGATACCCTTGATATGGTGGCCGATGGCCTTGACCGGACAATAGCGCCAGCACTCGCCGCACAGTTTGCATTTCTCGTTGTCTGACATCGGCTTCTGGAGAACATGTTTGCGCATAAATCCCTGCAGAATCTCGGGCCCGATAGCCAACGAGCCCATCTCCGGGAAGTTGAAATCAGTCAGAATATTGAATTCTCCATGCACATGGATATCTTCCGGAATCAGCTGCAGCTGCCGGGCCGCTTCATTTGTTAACAGGTCCTTGGGTTCCAGACCCAGAACACTGCTGATGGCCATATCGGCCGCAATGGCGTTTTGGCTCCCTGCAAGCAGGTTCAGTTCCCTGGGCGTACCGCTTTTCCCCGGTCCCTGTCCCTCGAGGGCCAGGACACCGTCTATGATGGTCATGGTCGGACTGACCGCCTGGTAAATCTGTACCACCAGCCTCGCAAACATCTCCCTGTCCGTTCCCGCCCGAAAATGCCATTCGGGTTTTTTGAGACCGATCACACAGCCAAAGATGTTTTTCACGCCGAGTGTCAGAAGCATCTGCGCATGGGTTTTAAGTTTTGCCAGATTGATTACCACATCAGCATCAAGCACCTCTTTAGCGATGTCGACAACACCAAAGGGCTTACCAATATCGATTTTAGCAGATTCCCTGAAAGGCCGGAACACGACATCCAGGCCTGAAAGTGCTTTGACATATCCCCCCTTTGACAGAATTTTTTCGAATGAGCCCATGGGTGGACTGTCTGAAATAACAGGTTTGCACCCTTTATCAATTATGAATTCAGCTACATACCGTAAAATACTGGGATGGGTGGTAACGCCTTTGCCCGGACCTGCCGCCAGCAAAAAGTTCGGTTTGATGATTACCTTTGCCCCGGCGGAAATGGAATCGCCCCCCATGGCATTCATCATATCGAAAACAATCTGCTTCAGGTCGGAATCATCATAATGGGTATGTCTGAAATATACGTCGACCATGGTTTCCTGAAAGTGATTGTACCCCATAGTTGCATAAACTGGGGTTTACAAAGTCTGAGATAACTCCTAATATTATGCATACGATTCAATATCAAGCGCAATATGATAAGGACCAAACCCGGAAGGACCTATATGCCCCAACTGAACATCCCAACCCCAAAGCGGATCAAGCGGCATGTCATCGGAAAGGCACACACCTTTTTCGCCACAACCCCGCCGGGCCTTGAATCCATCTGCGCTCAGGAAATCGCTGCACTTCCAGTCGACATAAACGACACTGAAATCGTTCCGGGCGGCGTTGTGTTTAGATGCCGACTGGCCGGGTGCTATGCTGCCAACCTCCACCTCAGGATCCCAAACAGGGTCCTGATGCGCCTGACCGACTTCAAGGCCACTAACTTCCGGCAACTAGAAAGAAATGTTCTGAAATTCCCCTGGGAACTTTATCTTTCCCCGTCATCAGAACTTTGTTTCAGTGTGAAAACAAGACACTCCAGACTCTTTCACACAACAGCCATTACGCAACGAATAGAAACCTGCATCCGCCAACGAATGCCCCACATGACTTCCGGGAAGACCGGTCTTTCAGGAAAAAATGACAGCCAACACCTGTATGTCAGGGCGATCGACGATCATCTTTTCCTTTCCCTGGACAGCAGCGGTGATCTTCTTTTCAAAAGAGGATTGAAACACGACGTCGGGAAAGCACCCATTCGAGAAACCCTCGCCGCAGCCATATTGAAACTGGCCGGCTATGATGGTTCACAGCCCCTGCTCGATCCCATGTGCGGCTCTGGAACCTTTTCTCTGGAAGCGACCATGCTTGCCGGAAACATCCCGCCCGGCTTTTTCAGGGTTTTTGCATTCATGCAATGGCCGGCCTTTCGTGAACCCCAGTGGCGTCATCTCAAACAGATGGCGGGAAATGATATCCGGTGCACAAATACGCCCTTGATTTTTGCTTCAGACCTGGATTTGAAACGAACCACGGAGCTCAAAAAAATTTCCGATAAATTTGAATTGCTTAATATAATCAAGGTGGATAATCATGATTTTTTCCATCTCACGCCCCAGGAAGTGACTGAAAGGCCCGGCATATTGGTTCTCAATCCACCGTTTGGTGTCCGTCTGAATTCAAATGACAAACCAGAAACCTTCTATCATGACATCATAAACAAACTCGAAAAAGACTTTCGGCACTGGCAAATTGCAATACTTGTCAAGGACCGAGCCCTCGTGAAGCGGTTTCCGAGCAGATTTAAGCAGTATCCGCTTTTTCACGGAGGGATTGACTTAACGCTTTTAATCGGCGTATTTAAGTAGTGCCCATCCACAAAGGGTCTTTTTCCGCGATATCGGCGTTGGACGCCATGATTTAACTCCTCAAAATAGCACGCTATTACTCCGGGTTAAATCTGTCGTCCGCCTTGATCTCACACAAAAATCCTCATTTCTGGGCGGACACTAAAACGAATTACCGCAGGCCGGTATAACATCTCAGCATGCGTTTTCGGATTACCGACTTAAAGAAAATGTTACAACGATTTTATTTGTTGTGAAGGAGGAAAATATGGATCTGCACAAACCACCCCTTAGGGAACGCTACACCTTCATCGATTATTTGTACTATACGATCCTTATGGCAACCCCCGTCTTTACTGCGTTTTATGCCATTTCAAACCATTCTATGGGCTGGTTGATCTTCTACATCTTCCTGTGTATTGCAGCCGTAGTCGTCATCTATCGTTTCTACTGTTCCCACTGCCCCCACTATACCCGGGAGGGGCGAACCACCCAATGCATATTTTTCTGGGGAATACCTAAGTTTTTCAAGCCACGGCCCGGTCCGCTCGATCTGCTCGACAAAACTGTCGCACTTATCGCTCCGAGCATCCTGGTTATTTTTCCTTTATATTGGCTCTCGCAACAACTCGGTCTAATGGTCATCTTCATACTGTCTTTGATTGTATTCATGACGACGGTACGAAGAAATGAATGCCGTCGATGCATTTACTTTGACTGCCCTGTCAACAAAGTCCCTGAGGACATGAAATATCATGGCGATGCTTCATAAAATCATCCAGTTTATTACAACCGACATCTGGCACATAGAGTCCAAAAACACCTCCTGGAGTAAGTCTTTTTTTCTCCGGCAGCTTCGGGTCATCATCCTGGCCCTTCGCGGTTTTCGCGAGGACAAGCTACAGCTGAGAGCTTCTGCACTGACCCTGTACTCCCTTGTGGCCATCGTGCCTGTTTTGGCAATGGCTTTTGCCGTCACACAGGGATTCGGGATTGACACACTCCTGCAGGATCAACTCCTTGAACGATTTCCCGGGCAGCATGATATCCTGGTTAAAGCCATCGAATTTGCCATAAACCTGCTGGACAGAACCCGGGGAGGGCTCATGGCGGGTATCGGTGTAGTGGTTCTCTACTGGGCCGTCTTCAAGGTATTGGGCCATATTGAACAATCGTTCAACGACATCTGGAATGTCTCCAAAGCCCGCTCCTTCTGGCGAAAAATCAGCGACTATTTGACCATCATGCTCATCTGTCCGGTACTGTTCATTCTTTCCAGCAGTGCTACGGTGTTCATCAAAACCCAGATCACACTGATTGTCGATAGAATCTCCCTGCTCGGTTTTTTCAGCCCATTGATCTACGTTTCATTCAAATTGATTCCCTATGTATTGATCTGGCTGCTCTTTACCCTCACCTACATCATGATGCCGAACACCAAAGTCAGGGTCGGATCCGGACTGGTGGCCGGTATCGTGGCCGGAACCATCTACCAGGTGCTTCAACTATTCTACATCCATTTTCAGTTTCTGCTTTCCGAATATAACGCTATTTACGGAAGTTTTGCAGCTCTGCCTCTTTTTCTCATCTGGTTGCAGCTTAGCTGGCTGATCATGCTTTTTGGTGCCGAAATCGCCTATGCCCACCAAAATAACGAGACCTATGAATTCGAGCAGGCAACCCGGCAAGTCAGTTTTGCTTTGAAAAAAAGATTGTCTCTCCAGATAGTGCATCTCCTGGTAGTCAATTTTACCAGGGCGGAAAAACCCTTTACCGCTCGCCGGATATCCATTGCACTTGAAATCCCCTTACGATTGGTCCAATCGTCTCTTTTTGACTTGGTAACATCAAAAATCATCTCTGAAACCGATTCGGACAGTCTTGGGGAGCCGGCTTACCAGCCGGCTCTCGATATCAATCTCATTACCATCGCTTATGTGACGAATGCCCTGGAACGTATCGGGGTCGATCAATTACCAGGTCTCCAATCTCGTGAATTAAACACCATTGCCGTTGCGATGAAAAAAATGGATGATGCCATTGCGCATCATCCGGACAATCGCAGGCTGAAAGATATCTGAAGGAGCCGGCTGCATGAAAGTTGTCAAAATCGGAGGCGGTTGCCTCAAAGGTATCAACAATATTCGACGCATCCTGGCGTTGGTGGTTGAACGTTGCCAGGGTGATTGCCTGGTGGTCTCAGCCCTCAATGGCATCACAGACACGCTTATCACCGGCATGGAAAAAGCACTGACGGCAGAAGAAAACATTCCTAATATTATCAAACATCTGGCGTCGGTACATCTAAGAATCGCCGGGGACCTGATGCCGGTGGGAAACTGTTTTGAACGCTTCAATAAAGATTTAAACGCCGGCTTGAAAAATCTCGAGAGGCTTTATTACGGTCTCAATTTCACCCGTGAAATAACACCGCGCATGCGCGACATTATCTCTAGCTTTGGAGAACGGTTCAGTGCGCAGCTCCTCACCGCCCTGCTCTGTGCCGGAAAACTGAAGGCCGCCTCCCGCATGCCGCATCAGATCGGTCTCCTGACAGACGGTAGATACGGGGATGCCACGGCTGACATGGTTCCGGCCACCAGAAATCTTCACAAACATATCGATCCGGCCTTGAAGAAAAAGGGAATCGTCGTTGTTCCAGGATTTTATGGTATCAGCGCCCAGGGAGAGATCACCACCTTCGGCCGTGGCGGCAGCGATTATTCGGCCGCAGTCATAGCGGCCGCCCTTCAGGCAGAAACCCTCGAAATCTGGAAGGACGTCGACGGTTTCATGAGCGCGGATCCGCGAATGGTTCCTGAAGCCGAGCTGATCCCCAGACTTTCCTATGCCGAAGCAGCCGAGTTGTCCTATTTTGGTGCCAGGATTCTGCATCCCCGTACAGTGGAACCCGTCCGGAAAAAAAAGATTCCCATCGTCATCAAGAATACGCTTGCGCCGGACAATCCCGGAAGCCTCATCAACAGCAAAAGCCCCAGGCACCGCACGGTCATCAAGAGCGTTGCCCACGACACGGACATCGGCATCCTGAAGGTACATGCCTCGGCAGTGGGGGCTCGACCCGGCATTCTGGCCAGGGTAGCCGGCCAGATAACCGAAAGCGGTATCAATATCAAGTCGGTGGTAACGTCTCAAACCTGCATTAGCCTGCTCTTTTCAAAAGAAGATGTCGAAAAGGCCCGGCTGGCCCTGAAAGAATTGAAACCAAGACCCTATCGCAGGATTGAAAAACTGGAACACGTCGCCCTGATCGGTATCGTGGGCGAAGGTCTTCTCAAAAAGAAAGGTGTCGCCGCCCGCTGTTTTACAGCGGTGGCGGACTGCAGCGTGAACGTGGAGATGATCTCCTTCGGTCCGTCCAAGGCAGCCCTCTACTTCCTGGTTAAAATGCAAGATCTTCCCAGGGCAATCAACGCAATTCACAGCACCTTTTTCTCTGATCCGCGCTGTGTGTTATAGCAATTAAATTCGTTTCACGAATTTAATATGAAATCAATTCCGCGTCTTCATCAATAGCCAGGCCGATGCCCTTGACTGATGGACTGACGTCACGATCATTTCCGGCCAACCATTCATCCATCCTTTCCAACAGCTTCTGAGCCTGTTTGGCGGAAAGTTTACGGAATGCCGGCAAAGTCTCGTCAGGCAGGTTGTCGTAGGCGACTTTTCTCTGAAAACGGGCCTTCATGGCGTTGGGTTGCAAATTATAATCAATCGTCGATATGAGATGTCCCACATCGGTTCCCAGTATATGAAGTTTGTCAGCCGTTTATTAAAATTGAGATATTTTTACTATTTCAGAAAAAATCGTTCAGACCATGAGCGGATTTTTTTGACAAAGCCAATTTGATCTGATAGTTGTAATTGGTGTTTTCATCCCCACGCCTTCACAACAAATGATTAATATATTTAAATGGCTATAGTACCAGTAAACGAATTGATACCGATCAAGTCTGTCTACCACACAACAAGGTGCTTGTTTTCGAAAATCACGCACCGCTATCAAGAGGGAGGGAGGTAAAAATGAAACATAAAAATCTTATTCGATTACTTTCACTGTGTTTAATTTTATTCTTTGCTGTTGCAGCCGTACCTGGATCCGCCATAAGCAAAACGCTGGTCTTCGGCCGTGGTGGGGACAGCGTCGGCCTGGACCCTGCCTATGAAACCGATGGCAACTCGTTCATGGTCTGCGACAACATCTTTGAAGCATTGGTCGCCTATGCCGATGAGAGCACGGCCCTCGAGCCGGGTTTGGCCAAATCATGGGATATCGCATCCGATGGCAAGACCTATACGTTTCATCTGCAGAAAGGTGTCAAATTCCATGACGGCACGCCCTTTAACGCCAATGCGGTGGTATTTTCCATCGGCCGGATGATGAAAGATCGCAGCGTAAAATTTAATGGCATGGGTTGGGACATCCCTGCCCAGGAGCGCCCACCAGAATACTGGGTATCCATGGAAATGGACGATACCATCGGCAGTATCGAAGCCGTTGATGATTACACGGTGGTTTTTAAACTGAAACGGGTTGAAGCGCCGTTCCTGGCCAACATGGGAATGGATTTCGCCGATATCATCAGCCCCACCGCGTTTTTGAAAAATCCCAAGGAATTCTTGCGGAACCCCGTGGGAACAGGACCGTTCAAGTTTGCCAAATGGGTTAAAGACGACCGCATTGTTCTGGAAAAAAATAAGGACTATTGGGACAAATCCGGCGGGCCCTATCTCGACAAACTCATATTCCGTTCTATTCCTGAAAACTCTGTTCGCTTTCTGGAGCTGAAAACCGGAAACATCCATATCTGCCAGTTCCCTAATCCGGCAGATATTGACCTGGCAAAAAAAGATTCCAACCTGATTCTTCCGACCCAACCAGGCATGAATGTTGGATATCTTTCCTTCAACCACACCAAGGAACCCTGGAAGAGTAACGTCAATCTGCGAAAGGCCATTGCCCATGGCATCAACCGCAAAGCCATCGTGGATAATATTTACCAGGGCATGGGCCAGGTTGCCAAGAATCCCATTCCCCCGACCATGTGGGGTTACAACAAGTCGGTTCCGGGCTATGTCTATGATATTGACCTGGCAAAAGAGTATCTGGCCAAGGCCGGCTACCCCGAAGGCAAGGGGCTTGGAGAAATTACCTTGTGGTCCATGCCGGTGCCCCGGCCTTACAACCCCGAAGGACAGAAAATCGGTGTCGCCATGGCGGCAGACCTGAAAAAACTAGGCATCACTGCCAGAATCGTCAGTTATGACTGGGGAACCTATCTCAAAAGGCAGCGTGAACAGCCCGAAGATATGGATCTGTTTCAGCTGGGATGGACCGGTGACAATGGTGATCCGGACAACTTCCTGGCGGTACTGTTTGACGGTCTGGCATCATCCTCCATCAGAACCCAGTGGCATAACGAGACCTATCACAACCTGATGCTCAAGGGTAAACAAACGGTTGATCAGGCCAAGCGCACAAAAATCTATGAAGACGCGCTGCAGCTGATGTTCGATGAATGCCCGGTTATTCCCGTGGCACACTCGACCGTTATCTGGCCGTCCCTGAAGAGTGTTCAGAACTTTAAGCTGCATCCCACAGGTTCTGTGCGGATGAAAAATGTCAAACTGAAATAAAATCGCTTCACGATTTTATGTGGCGCGACAGTGTCGCTCCTAGGGGGAAAGGTTTTTTAGCCTTTCCCCCCTTTTCAGGTTATTAGCCATAAGCAGTAAACGATAAGCTGCTTACCGCTTACTGCTTACTGCTTACTGCTTAACGCTATATGCTTGCTTACGCCATCAGACGCATATTGATATTGATACCCACCCTGCTGGGCGTGTCTATCCTTGTCTTCCTCATGCTTCACCTGACACCGGGCGATCCGGCCGAACTGCTGCTGGGAGAACGAGCGACAGACGAAGCGCTGCACCAGATCCGTGAGCATCTGGGGTTGAATGAGCCCCTATATGTTCAGTATGGCATGTTTCTCAAACGATTGATGAAGGGGGATCTGGGTGAAACCATCTGGACCCGTCAAAAGGTCTGGATCGAAGTCAAGCAGCGCTTTCCGGCAACCATGGAACTGGCTGTGACCGCTCTTTTTATCGCCTGTCTGTTCGGTGTAACCCTGGGCATCATTTCCGCCACAAAGCAGTATTCAATTTTCGACTACGTCAGCATGTTGGGAGCCCTTACAGGGGTCAGTATGCCCATTTTCTGGCTCGGTCTTGTTTTTATGCTCATTTTTTCCGTCAACCTGGGATGGCTCCCCTTATCCGCCCGTCTGAGCATCGATGTTGACCTCCAGGTCATCACGAATATCTATACCCTGGATGCCTTGCTGACCCGTAACTGGGTGGCCTTCAGAGATGCTATTTGGCACCTCATCATGCCGGCGGTAACCCTGAGCACCATCCCCATGGCGATCATCGCCAGAATGACTCGATCGGCCATGCTGGAAGTGTTACGTCAGGACTACATCAAAACCGCCAAAGCAAAGGGCCTTTCACAATTCAAGGTGGTCTTTAAGCACGGTCTTCGAAATGCCCTGATCCCGGTGGTTACAACCATCGGTCTTCAGTTCGGGGTCACTCTGGGGGGCGCCATACTCACCGAATCCATTTTTGCCTGGCCGGGCGTCGGGAAATGGATGTACGATGCGGTCATGCAGCGCGATTATATGGTCATTCAAGGGGGTACGCTTTTTATTGCAGCCCTTTTCATATTGATAAACCTGTGCGTAGATATTCTCTATGCCATCATCAACCCGAGGATAAGTGTCCAGTAACTCCATGGCTGACAAACCCAAACGAAAAAATCCACAAGATCGACACCCGTTTCTCGACCAGATGTCCCAGCTCTGGCGGAATAAAACCGCTGTGGCCGGCATGATACTCGTTTCTCTTTTTATCCTAACAGCCATATTCGCTCCCCTGATAAGTCCACATGATCCGAACGAAACCGCCCTGTATGATCAACTCAAACCGCCCGTGTGGCACGACAATGGAACCACAAAAAATATTCTGGGAACCGACGACCTGGGCCGGGATCTCCTCTCCAGATTAATTTATGGTGCGCGGGTATCCCTGATGGTTTCCATGGTCAGTGTCGGCCTGGCATTTTCGCTGGGGACATTTTTCGGATCAGTGGCAGGCTACTATAAAGGGAAGCTGGACAGCATCATCATGCGCATCATGGATATCATCCTGGCATTCCCATATCTGCTTCTGGCCATCGTCGTTGTCGCCTATCTCGGTCCCAGTCTCCAGAATGCCATGATGGCCATCGGTATCACCTATGTTCCCCGCTTTGCACGTATTGTCCGGGGAAGTGTCCTGGAAGAGTGTGGGAAAGATTATGTTACAGCGGCCCGCTCCATCGGTGCCAGAGATCTGCGCATTATTTTTCTTGCCATTTTACCGAACTGCCTGGGTCCTCTTATCGTCCAGACAACCCTGTCGTTTGCATCGGCTATTCTTGATGCCGCCGCCTTGAGCTTTCTGGGACTCGGTGCACAACCACCGACACCTGAATGGGGCGCCATGATCGCGCGAAGCCGTTCCCTGATTCTCAGGGCTTCCTGGGTGATGACCTTCCCGGGTATCGCCATTTTACTTGCTGTTCTTGGATTCAACCTTTTTGGCGACGGTCTCAGGGATGCACTTGATCCGCGCTTGAGAGATTAAATCGAATGCCGGATACACCACTATTAGACATCGCTAATTTACAAACCCATTTTTTTGTGCGGGGCCAGGTGGCCAAAGCTGTCGACAATGTCAGCCTCACCATTGAATCGGGAAAGACCCTGGGTCTTGTGGGAGAATCCGGATGCGGGAAAAGTGTGACCGCCCATTCTATCATTCAACTGATTCCAGACCCCCCCGGAAAAATCGTCGGGGGTCAAATTATTTTCAGTGGCAATGATCTGCTCGCATATTCTGAAAAACAGATGCGGAAAATCAGGGGCAACCAGATATCCATGATTTTTCAGGAACCCATGACATCCCTCAACCCGGTATTTTCCGTGGGGGAACAAGTAGCAGAGGTGATTCGTCTGCATAAAAAACTATCGGCAAAAGAAACCCGTGCCCGCGTGATCGATATGTTTCAGCGGGTCGGTATCCCGGCTGCGGATCAACGTCTGGATGAATATCCCCACCAGATGAGCGGCGGGATGCGGCAACGGGTCATGATTGCCATGGCGCTGGCCTGTAACCCCAAAATGATGATTGCGGATGAGCCTACCACAGCGCTGGACGTTACCATTCAGGCCCAGATTCTCGACCTCATGAACAAGCTGAAGGCGGACACCGGAGCATCCATTCTCTTTATCACCCATGACCTGGGGGTCATTGCCGAAATGGCACAGAATGTTGCTGTCATGTATGCCGGGCGCATAGTGGAGTACGCAAGTGCTGAGACTCTTTTTTTAACGCCAAAACACCCCTATACCATTGGCCTCATGGAGTCGATTCCCATTCTGGGTAAAAAGAAAAAATCCAAACGACTCTCCACTATTGCAGGTGTGGTCCCGTCTCTTTTTGACCTGCCGGATGGTTGCCTCTTCAGTGACCGCTGCCCGGATGTGTTTTCCGATTGTCGAAAAATATCCCCCGGTCAATATGATGTCGGGGAAAATCACACGGCGAGGTGTCTAAAATATGCATGATGCCGTTTCCGGAACAAAACCGCTTTTAAGAGCCGAAGGTCTGGTAAAGTATTATCCGATTCTGGGAGGCGTGTTTTTAAAAGAAGTTGCATCCGTCAAAGCAGTCGACGGTGTTGATATCTCTATCAACAAGGGGGAAACCCTGGGTCTCGTAGGTGAGTCCGGGTGCGGAAAGTCGACCCTGGGCCGGGCCATTGTGAGACTGGAAGAACCCACGGCCGGCTCTGTTTATTTCAACAACGAAAATATACTCGAATACACCCCTGCGCAGGTCCGCAGCCTGCGAAAAGAAATGCAGATCGTCTTTCAGGACCCTTTTTCTTCACTGAACCCGAGGAAAACAGTCGCCCATATCATCGGAGAACCCCTCCTGGTTCATGGTGTCGGAAACCACAGAGATAGAGACGCCAGGGTCCTGGAGCTTTTGGAAGTCGTGGGGCTGAAACGGGAACACATGCGACGCTACCCGCACCAGTTTTCAGGCGGACAACGCCAGCGAATCGGTGTTGCGCGTGCGCTGGCACTCAACCCCCAACTCATTGTTTGTGATGAAGCCGTATCAGCGCTCGACGTTTCAATCCAGGCACAGGTCATCAATCTTTTTCAGGACCTGCAGGAAGAGTTTAACTTGACATACCTGTTCATCTCCCACGACCTGAGCGTTGTAGAGCACATCAGCGACCGGGTAGCCGTTATGTACCTGGGTAAAATCGTGGAGCTCGCCGACAGTGACAAACTCTATCGGCGCCCTCTGCACCCCTATACCCAGGCCTTGCTGTCTGCCTCCCCAACTCCGGACCCAACCATGAAACAAAAAAGGATTATTCTGAAGGGGGATGTTCCCAGCCCCATCGATCCGCCGCCAGGGTGTCGGTTTCACACGCGCTGTCTCTATGCAAAAGATGTCTGTCGTACCCAGGAGCCCCCCTTGAAAGAAATAGAAAAGGACCATAAGGTATCTTGTTTTTTTGCAGGGACTGTCGGCTAATAGCATCGCTGCGCGATGTTATTGGAACGACATTCTCCGGCAGGGTCTTAAAACAGGTGCCCTATGGGCCGCATCAAGCTATTATCCCGAATCGGAGATTGGCGGCCCTGTCTCCCTGTGCTCATCAACCTCTTCAATGATCCTTTTTCGGACCAGCGCGGCGGTTTCCTCGACAGACAAATCCTTAAACCTTTCATAACCGATTTCATCCAGGACCTTGATCCGTATTTTGTGCTTCCCGTGAAAATTAAGGCTGTGCTTCGGCAGTGCATTTTTTGATCCGTTGATAGCGATGGGGAGAATCGGTATTTTCATTTTCTTTGCCAGCAGAAACGCTCCAGATTTGAAGGGCTTCACCCGACCGGTCTTCGAACGGGTCCCCTCCGGAAAAAAGAAAAGGGAACTCCCCCTTAAAATCGTATTCTCGCAATCTGTGTGCATTTTCTGGATACTGGTTTTATCTCCCCGTTTAATTTTGATGTAACGGTTCAAAGCCATGTTCCACCCGATGAACGGAAGTTTGAACACCTCTGCTTTTGAAACCCATTTAAACGGAAAAAACAATCGGAATGCAATCAGGATATCAAGTTGGGACTGGTGGTTCGACACCACCATATAGGTTTTTTCCCTCTGGATCTTGTGGCGATCCTTAATGGAAACCGACCAGGCAGGCATAACCCAGAGATAAACAGACGCCCAAAAAGAAGAGAACATATGAAGTATCAACAACTTTCGGTCAAACAATACGGTACAAACCCATATCAACAGCGCCAGAATGAAAAAAAGAGCCGACGAGATGGCAAAAAAGGTGAGAAAACTAACAGAAACTATCCGATTGAACATTATGTCCTCCGTCCTGGCTGGTAAATCACACAATAAATCTGCCCGCTCCCTCAGCTGTTTTCGTGCAATTTCCGTATGCTTCTTCTTTCCTTGAGAAGAGAAATGAACCTATTTCCTTAAGTGCTGGTGGTGAGTGATTGCCAGCTTAGCCATCATCCTGATTACATAATCGGGTGGTCGTCCATCCAGCCAGCCGGGCATCCCGCCTGCTTCGATATATCCTGTGATACTCCGAAAAACCTCTGCGCTGAATGTATAAACACCAAAATCGATGGTTGAGCTATCCTTGTGAAAAACGATAGGGACCTTCAATCGTTCGGCATAAGGCTGTATTGTCTGCTCGACTACCGGCCGATTTTGAGTGCCGTAGGGTTTTTGTTTGAAACCTGCATGGCTTTCTGGGAAAGGAAACAACTTGTAGACCTCCCCGATGAAGCCTGTGAATTCGTATCCATGAATGGCGCCGGATAAATTGCCGATCATTTCCCTTTGTGAAATAAGGTAGATCATTTTTTCATCACGGTTGGCATCTTTATTGGCAGTCCACTCAACGATCCATTCACAAAAATCCGTGGAAAAGAAAAAGTAGTGGTCCATAAGCAGCATGTCGGTTTCGATGTTGAAAAATCCTATCGGAATCTGGCCGTGGCTTTTTGAGGGAAATGCAATGGGCATAGTGAGTGACCCCGGTTCCTGTTTTAATGATGCAATTGATTCCACACCGGTGTTTGATTGTTCACATTTGATCAATAATCGCAATTGAACGCATAGTCAAACAGGTAAACTTTTTTGACAAGAAATAGATCGTTAATTGATAAGTTTAATCAAATTCAATTAGAAGACCTATACTTGGCCGAGGTCCTCTGGATAGGCCAAGCCCACATTATGCAATCATACACCTAAAACACATACCATTGACCTTCCCATCATTATTTCGTAAACTATTTTTTTAATCTGTGTGGCATGTCAGCAACGTTATAGTCTCATCGAGGATGTAAATTGATTTTGCTGGGCCTGGATGACCCGGATAGTACGATAACGCCTAACGTGATTTGCTGAGAAACTGAAGCATGGCAGACAAAACAATCACCGACACAATTTTGCGCACCAGGCTGTGCGGACGCCCGATATCCGCTGACCATGGTTGTGGGGGCTGCTTTTTGAAGCGGCTCGGGTTGATATATACTTTCCTTATGGGGTCTATATTCACGCCAAGGTTGCAGAAGCCGTTCAATGGTTTACCCAAAAAACGAAGCCTGTTGCGGAAAATGGTCAATAGCTATTCTTGAATAACAGATATCTGAAAGGAAACACGACTCTGCATGGGGCGCTTTTCTCTACTTAACAGAAAAAAGCCCTGAGTGATGTTAGAGAGAAACAAAAAGGAGACAGAATATGAACCTCATGAAAAACAGACTACGGATAGTCTTGCTGGCAGGGATGATCCTACTATCGATCACCGGCTTCACTGCAATAACCATTCATGCCCACAATCATAGCAGGAGCGGGGGTGGCACTCACCACGCTGGGCATCCACACCAGCACTACGGTGCAGGCGAGCACCAGCATGCTTCTGGGACCACATGCTACCATCACAGCCACGACAACTACGGCGATCACCACCATCCTTGTCGTCCCGTCTCAGCAACTGTGGCGCCCTCGCATGTGAATCCTTCCGACGAGGAATGTCAGAATCACGAGGGTGAGTGGGAACACAGTCAGGAAGATTGATATGAGCGGTAAGTCCGCAGAATTTCACGACCAATTTGTGGAAAGACTATCATAGCGTTACTTAAGGAGAAGGCATATGCCCCATTTATTCGTCAATCGGAGTAGGTTGCACAACCTGACAATAGATAGGGCAGACTTACGCGCGCAGTTTCGATGGGAGACAATAAATGCCGTTCTTTATATAATCGGCGGAATGGGTTTTATCGTGGGCAGCGTTTTTTCCTCTCTTACGTCGGGTGGTTCAAAGCCGGAGCCTGGTGTTTTGTCTTTGGTAGCCTATTGTTCGTTCTCGCTGCATGCATCAACGTCCTTCAAATCATCAAGTCTGATTCGATCACTACACTTCAGTTGATGAACCTGACGGCGGTATCTTTTGTGGTCGGGTCGGTTCTTTTCACTGTCGCTTCGGTGCCATACCTTTGGAAGGTTCAGACCGAATCTGACCGCACAATCCTTTACGCATTTCTTGCATGGCAATATTTAACCGGCAGCGTGCTGTTTTTTATGGGCGGCGTGTTCAACTATTGGCGGGCTCATGTATTTATGCGTGAACAAATCAAAAGGCAGAATAAAGA
>JAOZSO010000004.1:0-2714 GCA_029939655.1 Desulfobacterales bacterium | reverse complement strand
TAAAGATTAGATTAAGCATGGCGCCCGCTCCCAATTAAAGACTATGTAACATAGTGGGAAATCTAAAAATAACAAATGGTTGACATAACTAAAGCGAAGTCTATTGGCAGCCAGAATATCAAAATTAAGGTAGATGCATTTGTCTACACCCCAGTATTGAAGTATCTCTCAAGAACAGATTACACCCCGGTCGGGTGCATGTATTATCCGAGATCTTCCATCGTTTCATACGGCTTAGAGAAAGGAATCTCATGCGTTGGAAATGGTTTGTGACCATCGGTGTATTGACGATAGTTATCTCGATTGCAGCCGCCTATGTTTACCTGATTACCTATGACTACAATGAACTAAAGCCGCTGGTTGCTAGAATGGTTGAGGATGCCACGGGCCGCAAACTGAGTCTGGGTGGCGACATAAACCTCGAGATCGGTTTTGCGCCGGCGCTGGTGGTGACGGATGCAGCGCTTGCCAACGCCACCTGGGGCTCGCAGCCGCAAATGATCGAAATAGAGAAACTGCAGGCCCAGGTCCGGCTGGTACCGCTGTTGTTTAAGAATGTAAAAGTAAAGTATATCAGCCTTGCCGGTGTCAAGGTATTGCTTGAAACGGGGCCCAAGGCACAGGGGAATTGGAACTTTCTTACAGGCAGCAACGCTACCGGCAGCATCGGGATTTTTGAACCAAACGCGATCGAAGTAAGCCGGGTCAGCATCGAAAATCTGCATTTTACATTTCACCGGCATCAGACAGCGTCGCCAACACAGATCACAATAGCGAGCCTGGCACTTATCCGGAAGGGGACTGAAGATACCCTGGCGCTCAACCTAGAGGCCGATTATAACGGGCAGCCGCTCAGGCTGTCCGGTAAAACCGGGCGGATTCACAATTTATTGGCGCATAAGCGCTTCCCGCTGCAGTTGTCGGGAAATCTGGCAAACACTGGGATCGAAATTAATGGTGCAATTGACGATGTTTTAAACCTTCAGGGTGTCGATGCAGAGGTCCAGCTGGCAGGCAAAAATTTTGCGGCTCTTGGGTCCGTGCTGGATCTTGAGCTTACTGCAACCGATCAATTTGAAATTCAAGGACACCTGACCGGCTCCGGCAAAGCCCTGACAATGAAAAATGCCAAGGCTGCCGCTATACTTGGTAGTCTGCACTTTACAGCAAACGGTGTGGTACAGAATCTGCTCACTCTCAATGGGATGGACCTGCAGTCCAGATTAAACGGCAAAAATCTGGAAGAATTTGGCAAGGTCATCGGAGTAAAACTTCCTGCAACCGACGAGTTCGAGATTCAAGGGCGGCTGACCGGTTCCACTGAAGCACTTACGCTGCAGAGAGCTCAGGGCAGCGCCCGCCGGGGCAGCATGCGCTTGTCCTTAACAGGTACGGTCAAAGATCTGCTCACCCTCGCAGGCATGGACCTGCAGTCCCGGCTATCCGGCAAGGAGCTGGCCGAAATCGGGACGCTGTTCGAAACAGAGCTGCCCGGGCTGGGACCCTTCGATATAAACGCCAAGCTCTCGGGTTCGGCCAACACCATTACGCTGAACGAGGTTTCAGCAACGGTAGATAAGAGCGATTTTGCCGGCCTGGTCAAATTTGAGTTTCGCAAGCGTCCCAAAATTACAATAGGCCTGGAGTCGTCGATGATCGATTTCACCGCTCTGATGAAAAGTTTAGAGCAGGACGAGCAAAAGACGGCCAATAAATCCCAGCAGAAGGACCGTATGTTTTCGGATGATCCCCTGCCTTTAGACTTCCTCGAAAAGGTGGACGCCGATATCGTATTAAACGCCGAGAATATCCATGCCAAAGACGTGCGCTTTGAGCTTGGCCACCTGACACTTAAGCTTGAGGACAGTGATTTCAAAATCGACAAGTTTGAAGCGAGCCATGAGCAGACGAAATTTTCGGGCAAGCTTCATATCAACCATGGCTCACCGACCCGGATTAACACGAATTTCCTCGTTCAAAACTTCGACCTGGGCAGATTTCACAGGGAAATCGGGTTGAACGATCAAGTTCAGGGTACTGTTGACCTAGCGACTCATCTGAACAGCAAAGGGGATTCGGTTCACAGCCTGATGGCCAATCTCGATGGCGCCATCGGTATCGTCATGGGTCAAGGGTATCTGATTAAATATCTCGACATGCTCTCCGTGGATCTATCCAGTAAGATCTTTAATTTATGGGGGAATCCAAAAGAGGTAAAACAGATCCAATGTGCCGTGATTCAGTTCGATATCAAGTCCGGAGTTGCCGCCAGCAAGGCCTTTGTGTTCAACACCCGGGCCGGCATCCTGGAGGGTGAGGGCGAAATCAATTTGGGCACGGAAAAGATTGACTTTTTGCTAATGCCGACGCCAAGACATCCCGGCCTGCTGGAGCTTGGTACCAATTTACGAGTCGGCGGTACCATTTTAGATGCCAAGGTGAAGCCGGATAAACTTTCTGTATTAAAAAAAGGTGCTCTGGGCCTCAGCAGCTTTGTGATCGGCCCGCTTGGATTGCTGGCGCCATTTGTTCATCTCGGTGCGCACAATGCGCATCCCTGCAATATTAAGAGTATCGGGCAATTGGGGTTACAAAGCCCTGCCACTCAGTAGCCGGGTAGAACCATGGAACATATCATAAGGAAAAGATGATGAGCAACTTGGCCGTGATTGGATTTGACAACAAACACCAGGCATATGAAAATGAGCCTCACT
>JAOZSO010000119.1:0-8891 GCA_029939655.1 Desulfobacterales bacterium | reverse complement strand
GCAAAAAACACAGGCATACCCGTGGATCTGTCGAGGCTTTTTGCGAACCCTCGATTCGCAAGAGGTCGGTGCAGATCGAGATAAAAATCGCTTAGTTCAGGTATAAGTCTCTTTGTAAAAAGTGCAGCTTTTATCGATTATCATAAAAGGTGGAAGCATTCCGCTTTTCAAACCCAATCTTCCAGTTTTCCAATATTTCATGTAGGCGAATCAAAGGATAGCTCTAACAAACTAAAATATTTAATGAGTTATCGAATTCACAGGACAGTATAACATGACCGATAATTTCAAAAGCGGCACCATCGGACCCCAGGAAATCATTTCAGGTGATTACCTTCCTTGCGATGAGGAAAATGAAATATTGTCGCTTCGGCCGGCCAGACTATCCGAATACATCGGCCAGGGCGAGATTGTAGAAACATTGAAGATTGCCATCGAGGCGGCCACCAGGCGCCGGGAGCCCATCGACCATGTTCTGTTCCACGGCCCCCCCGGACTTGGGAAGACAACCCTTGCACATATTATCGCCAACGAGATGGGGGGCAAGTTGACCACGACATCGGGTCCGGCCCTTGAAAAAGGGGGGGATCTCATCGGTATGCTGACACATCTCGAAGAAGGCGATATCTTGTTCATCGATGAGATCCACCGTACACCCAAGTCAGTGGAAGAATTGCTCTACCCGGCCATGGAGGACTTTGCCATTGATTTTGTGTTTGACAAGGGTATCCATGCCAGGAGCCATCGATACCGCCTGAATCGATTCACCATCGTGGGTGCTACGACACGTGCAGGGCTTCTTTCCTCTCCGCTGAGGGATCGTTTTGGCATTTTCCGGAATCTTGATTTCTACGATGAACGGGAACTGGTTCAGATTTCAACACGATCCGCAAAGCTGTTGGATATCCAAATGGATAAAGCTGCCGCAAAGGAACTTTCCAAACGCTCCAGGGGAACGCCCAGAATTGTCAACCGTCTACTCAAGCGAGTCAGGGATTATGCCCAGGTACGGGCTGACGGTGTCATCACACTCGATACCGTAGAGGCGGCGTTGTCTCTGGAAGGGGTTGATGCCAAAGGACTGACAAAGTTGGACCGGAAGTATTTGAAGACGATCATCGATTTTTACCACGGAGGGCCTGTCGGTATCGAGGCCATTGCCGCAACCCTGCAGGAGGAGAGTGATACCCTGGTGGATGTGGTTGAGCCGTTTCTTCTTAAAACAGGGCTGCTCATCAGGACCTCATCGGGTCGCAAGGCTTCCGAGGCTGCCTTCCGGCATCTGGGACTCAAAATCGATCGACAACAGACGCTTTTTTAGATAGCTTTGAGCGTTAAGCATTAAGCTGAAAGCGGCTTAGAGCTTAATGCTAAATGCTTATGGCTAAAGGTTTCAAGTTTATATGAAAAAATTTAAACCTGAACATTATTCATACAAGGAAACCCGTTGGCACCTGTTGAGAATTGGGAAAAACGGCAGCCTAAGGCCGTTTGTTCATTTCAGAGGATTGGTGATGATTGTGGCAGGTTTGATCTTCGTCATGGCAGGTGCCATTGGATGGCTTCTGGTGGCATGGCTGGATGCCAAGGGGACGCTGACGGCATCCCAGGAGAGTGTTTCCAGGCAGACCCGAGCCATTGAATTAATCCGCCATAAAAAAGATAGCGCCCTGGCTAGACTGGCTATTGCGGAGTCAAAACTGAAAGTAGTTGTTTCCGGCCCTCCAACGGAAAAACAAAGTGAACTCCCGACGTTGAAAGAAGGAGAGAAAGCACCGATTAAAACAGTGACCGGTTCCGGCGATACCCCCCAAGCACCTCCGGAAAAAGTACCGGCAGGGACCATCAAGGCGTCTGGAGCGTCTCCGGTGTCCAGCGGCGCCGACATGGATGTTGTTATCGAAAAGGTTACCGCGGATAACCTTTTCATCTGTGCCAGCCCTGACGATACAACGTTGAATATCGAGTTCAAGGTTATCAACATGGGAGCTAGAAAACAGCCCGTATCCGGGCATGCGTTTGTGTTACTGAAAGATGCGTATGCCGAGCAAGACCGATGGCTGGTGGTTCCCCGTGCAATGCTGATGGATGGAAGACCTGCTCAATCAAGGGGACAGCGATTCCGAATTTACAATTACAGGACAATTAAATTCAAGGTTGCGCACGAAAACCCCGGGGTGTTTGAGCGGGCGACTATCTTTATCTTCAACGATACGGGTGAATTAATATTCGAGAGAGATTTTACTCTGGAACCCATTCATGCGTGTTCATAAAGGGAGATATGTATTGCAGCATCCACAAAAGAAACTATCCATCGTCGAAAAAGGACTGACCATTGAAGGTTTGGTATCGGTCAAGGGGCAGTTATTCATCAATGGTACGGTCAAGGGTACCCTTGTGGGCGATCATATCGTTATTACAGAGGAAGGTGTGGTCGAGGCAGAAACGCGGGCTTCTTTTATCACCATCGGGGGTATTTTCAGGGGACGGCTTACGGTATCCGGTAAATTGGTTCTCCTCTCGACCGGTGTCTGTTCCGGTATTATCGAGTGCCAAGATATGGAACTGGAACCAGGGGGTGTATTGAATGGAGAAATAAACTGCGGTCCGGTAGCTGAGAGTGCCCTATGTGAACGAAAATGAGGCAACAACCGGGAAGTGGTCGGAGTAATAGGCCCCCCCCACGTGATCCCTGACGACTGCGGCGTCTTCAGGTGTGATACCATCTGTATGAAGGATCCAGTCGATACAATCCTTGCCGGGTTTTCCGGAAAATCCATGATGGGTACCACACGGTGTGTCATCAAAGGTATTGTGAAAGAAGACATCCTGACCTTTCCCGGCAGCAAATTCATTTACAAAGATCCGGTAATGCGGCGAATCAAAGGGAGCGTTGAAATCACCCATGAGAACGGCAGGGACAGGGTCGGGGCGCTGTATGAGACGTTTCATGATGAGTCTGGCACTGAATGCCTGAACGGAAGAAGAAAAATCGAAATGGGTGTTGATACAGGTCAGCTTGCGTGACGTCCTCTGGAATGTGCCAATAGTGCACTGCCTGGGCCACTGACTATTGTGTAAACGGCTCGGTATGTCGGGCGTTTCGCTCAGGTAGAAATGTTCTATGTTTTGTACATCCCAGTCTTTTCGGAAAAAGATGATATTGTTCTGCCAGAAAGAGGGTGCGGGTTGTCGGCGGCCGATCAGTTCATAATCGCTGAGAATAGATGCAAGATCGTCGGCTTGAAAGTCATTGACCTCCTGGCATCCGATAAAATCCACCGGATATGCCCGAAACAACCCCGGTATCAGTTTTTTGCGATGTTTCCAGGCATTGGGTCCATCGTCTGCCAGGCCGAAACGAAGGTTGAGAGTCATCACGGAGAAGTGATTGATATCGGGATGCATGATGGGATGGATATTAGGGGAAAAATAGTGGGGTGTCAAATAAATCCGAGGGTTCGAGGTTTCGAGGGTCCAAGGGTTCGAGGGTGATATTTGCCCTTTCGGGCGTCATTTGCACTTCGTGCGATATTTGTCCTTCGGACGACATTTGCGTTGCACGCGTCATTTATTGCTGCTTTCCGCTGATAGCTACGACAAATGACACGAAGTGAATGACAATTAATGACGCGTAGCAAATGACAATGTTTTCTCTCGAACCCTCGAACCCTGATTTATTAAAATTATTTCTTGACATCCTGAAAGATATGACTTAAATATCCTGATTCATTTTTAAAGATTTCGTGAAAGCGTTAACCATCGTTGAAAGGCGATGTCGCAGGGAGAATTGATGTGAAAAAGTATACGTATAGTGCAAAAAAAGAGGACAACAACGATAAGTGGTGGGTTGTCGATGCAGAGGGGCAGGTTCTTGGCCGATTGGCGTCCTCCATCGCAGCGCGCTTGAGAGGGAAACACAACCCGTTGTTTACACCCCATGTGGATACGGGGGATTCGGTTGTGGTCATCAATGCTGAGAAAATCGTGCTTACCGGCAGAAAATGGGATCAGAAAAACTATTACAGGCACAGTGGGTATATCGGTGGTCTCACAACCATTACCGCAAAGAAATTGCGGGATGATCGGCCTGAAGATCTGATCCGGTTTGCAGTGAAAGGAATGTTACCTAAAAACAGACTGGGTAGGGCGATGATCAAGAAATTAAAAGTGTATGCCGGCGGTGCACACCCTCATGAGGCCCAGCAACCTGAACCACTGGCATTCCAGTGATGTGCGTCTCTGCAAGGGTCGGCAGGCAATGAATCGATTAAACAAATCAATTAAATAACGAATATACAAGAGTTGAGGAAACCTATGGCAGAACAAAATGTATATTATGCAACCGGCAAACGTAAAACCTCTATCGCCCGGACATGGCTGGTACCGGGAACCGGTAAGATTACGGTTAATGACCGGCCTCTTGATGATTATTTCAAGGTGGGTACGGCCAAGATTATCATGCTGCAGCCCCTGTCACTTACCAATACGCAGGAGACCTACGATATAAGGGTGCGTGTGCTGGGTGGTGGCATTACCGGCCAGGCAGGTGCTATCCGCCATGGAATCACCAAAGTATTGCTCCAGGTGGAACCGGACCTGAGGCCGGTGCTGAAAAAGGCCGGGTTTATCACACGTGATGCCAGGGTCAAGGAGCGCAAGAAATACGGACAAAAAGGTGCCAGAGCTCGCTATCAGTTCTCCAAGCGTTAGAACCTGTTTATATCTATAATGAGTTTTAAGCCGATCCATTCCAATTGAGATTTCATTTTGGAACGGGTCGGTTTTTTCGTTTTTTTTAACTCATCGAAAAGAGATGGGAACCCCTTTTGGGGTAATATCTCCTTGACATAAAATTGCGTTATTCCTATACCTACTCTCATCAGAAGCAATATCTCTTCAGACTGAATCGCTCAGTTCAGGTTATAGATATTTTATCCAGGCAAAGAGGCGTCTCATGAAACAATCAATGGTTATTATTGTGCTATCTCTCATCATCGCAGTATGTCCTGTCCAATCTTTATTTGCCCATAGTGGGGGTGATGGCGGAGGCAGAGACTCAGGCAAAGACTCAGGCGGAGGCGGAGGCGACGGTATGATCGAATTAGAAAGCACGAGCTCTGATGCAACAGATCCTCCCTCGGGATTTACCCCTGCTACCCAGGAAAGTGCCGATTCTGAAATCACAACTTCTTCTGAGACCGATCCAGGTAAGGAGGAAGAGGTTGCGGAACTGGTTGAGGAAGTTAATCTCCTGGAAGAGGCTGCTGAAGAAGAAGGGACTGCAGAAGAAGGAGAGACCGCTGAAGAAGGGGCGGACGCTGAAGAAGAAGGGATTGCTGAAGACGGAGAGGTTGCCGAGGAAGGAGAGACTGCCGAAGAAGGAGAGGCTGCCGAGGAAGGAGAGACTGCCGAAGAAGAAGGGACTGTCGAAGAAGGAGAGGCTGTCGCAGAAGAAGAGACTGCCGAAGAAGGAGAGACCGCCGAAGAAGAAGGGACTGCCGAAGAAGGAGAGGCTGTCGCAGAAGAAGGGACTGCTGAAGAAGAAGGAGAGTCTGTCGAAGAAGGAGAGTCTGCCGAAGAAGGAGAGACTGCTGAAGAAGAGACAACCGAAGAAGGGGGAGTTGAGGATGATAGTGAAGACTCTGCCACGGGAACCACCTCTGATGAGAAAGACACGGATGAAAGTACGTCTGCTGAAGACCAGGGGGACGAAAAAACAGAAGTTGCAATACTGGTTGACGATATAGACCCTCACGGCAGCGCCGATGAAAGTAAAACGACCGAGCAGCCGGACCCCGACCAGGAGCTAATTGGAACCCAGGGAACACTGCCGGGTACGAAGAGCGCCACGCTTGATAAAATAACAGACCCGGAAATAAACGAAGACGGTTCCGTATCTACATGGGCTATATACTCAAACGATACATGGGTACTCACAACTGTTCATCCTGACGGTACCCATGAGGTTACTGTTATGCTTGATTCGGGCACAATAATCCGGCCGGGAAGAGAATACATCCACACAGGAGGCTCATTAAATCCTGCTTTGGACGCTATAATCACAGCCTTAGAAGTTACCGCAGCGGCCGGAACCGTTGCAGGATGGGCTCTTACCGTGACGCCTGCCGGGGCTTTAGCCGGTGCGGGAGTTAAATCCGCTACAGCTGTGTGGGGGGCGACAATAGGTGTTCAGGCTTTGCGTGCCGGCGCGGATGCGTATGGACAAAATATTGATGAAGGCGCTTCACAAGGCGAGGCTATATATGAAGGTACGAAACAGGCAACCGTCAATGCTGTTGTCGTTACTAATATAGGAAAGTATTTGGGAGATCCATATGAGGAGGCCATCGGTTCGGTTGTCGGTGATACGGGTAAAAAAATAACGGAATTTGCTGTTAAAAATGCCGGCAACTATGCTGCACACCGTACCACAGAAAACATCACCGGTTACGGCCCGGGATATACACCTCTGTGATAACTAAAATTAAAATGAGGTTCACACAATGAAATCACAAAGAATGACCGTATATATAATAATTTTGCTTCTGCCGTTTTTTACGCTTCCTGGAATAGGCACTTCTGTTGGGGCGGAAAATCCCCCGGGCAAGCTTATCCGTATGGATACCGATAAAGCACCTCCTGAGCTGGTAATGGTGATATCCGCCATTGTCCTTGAAATGAGCGGCCGGCCCCAGCCCGAGGGAGACTGGCCTGAAGTCGTTTTTTCCGGTGAAATAACCAAAAAACTGCGGGAACCCCAATTCAGGTATACCGGTTTCAAACTCTTGCAAACCATTGTGGATGAGTACCTGACTCCGGATAAAAACAACGGTTTTGCAAGACTCAAAGGGCATCTTCATTTTCTTGACGCGGCTGAAAGGAGAACCATCGTAGCCCTGGAAACCGAATATAAATTAACCTCGAAAAATATAATGATCAACAAGGCGGAGATAAGACCGATATATCCGTTCAGACCGGAGTTGAATCTTTTTATTGTGCCTGCGGAAAAGGTGTCGGAAAAAGATTTCGATTTATTTTCAAATAATGCATTAACATTGGGTTTTATACTTAATAACTGCGTTCCTTCGGGAAAGCCCGGGCAGGTGCCCAAGGGAATCCGGGATTATTATGTTTTCGCCTTTTATCTCGATCGCCTGAGCCCTGATGATAAAACCGAACTTAGACTCAGTAGAACACCGGATGGCATGAAGGGTAAAAAACTTACCTTTCGGGAACCGGACGGAATTGCCAAAACCGGATATAATGAGATGCACATTGACCATTCCGGCTGGCATGTTGACATCTCCCGATGCAGAATTTCCCTTACCGGTGAAAAGCTTTATATAAAAGCGATATTTAAGGCCGGAAGGAAACAAAACAATAAGCTTGAGCTGGGAAAACCTGTTCTGGCAGGTGTTTTTAACACACGTTTCGCAAAACCTGTTTCGGATCCTCTGATAAAAAAGACCCAGCTTGCTTTGATAAATGCGGGCTATAACCCCGGTCCTGCTGACGGGTTTATGGGAAGAAGAACGCATCAGGCTATAGACCAATATAAAAAGGATCAAAAACCAAAAGCCATTGCAAAACCGACCCGTGATCAAGTTAAAAAAGTACAGTCGGGGCCTGTCAAAAAGAGTGACAACCCCGATGTACTGAAAGTGTTGTCATTACCACCTGAACAAAAACGTTTGCGGAACACATTGAAGACCAAAATGTGGCCCAACGAATTAACGACCCCCTAATTTTTAGGAATAGAAACGTACCGTTTTGCAAAGCTCGTTACCTTTTTCTTTGGAGGACAGACATGTTTTCTTCTTTATTAAAATATCGCTGCATCATACCGGCAGTTATGATTTTCCTTACCTTCGGCTGTGCAGGTATGCAGGAACAATTAGAAAAATTTAAGCAGAAAATGAATCAAATGGGTCAAATCAATCTTCCCGATCCAATTGCTGTTTCCCTGGATAAAATGCCGGAAGATGCAGCTTTAGTTACTATTGCCATACATAATAAAATTGTCATGGCCGATAAATACAGATCTGAAAAGGTCAGATTTGAAAAAAATATCGATGCAGGTTCTTTTTTAATCGGAAAGGAATTAAAATTTTCAGGGACTGAGCTCTATATCTACCAAACAGAAAAGAGCAGCCCGTCAGAAAAAACCATTGCAGGAAAGATCAATTTTGAAGGGCCGCTGGGTCGCAGAGCATCAGCCCTATTTCTAAGTCGATTCAGATCTGCAAAAAAAAATGAGATAGTCATAAAAGAAGCCAGGGTAGAACCTTTATACTCAACTAAGCCTGAACCGGTAATGTTTATCGTAGAGGCTGCTTCTCTGCCGAAAAGTGCAAACCTCTTTCCTGATTCCTATATGGAGCTTTCTGAATTTGCCGGAAAGAAAGCTATATCCCCATCTTTAAACGAAATATTTGCTGAAGAAACCGAAGAAAATATGGAATATGCAGTCTTTGTTTTTCTTCTGGATCGCATTTCACCCTCAGCGAAACTACAGGTTAAAGTCTCTACAAATAGAACCAGCATCTATGGTTATAAGAAAGCCACCCGATACCTTGATTTTAACGGCTGGCGCGTGGGAATCTTAACCGGACAATTCTCACTCTCAGGTTGGGACCAGGCAGAACCGCTTTATCTTAAAGCAGTATTTATGCCCGGAAAAGAGGTGGGTAAAATGAGACCGTCCAGAGTGATAGGGAGATACGCAATACATAAAACCGAATCGATGAAGTCAAAATGACAACTGACATTAGGAGGGTTTGTGGCAGGTAATAAAAAAGACCGGAACCGTTAATCGGATCCGGGCTTTTATTCCATCATTTGATATTTGGATTTGTTTCGTATTTCGATATTCGGATTTAGAATTTATC
>JAOZSO010000118.1:0-8894 GCA_029939655.1 Desulfobacterales bacterium | reverse complement strand
AGGGCAGGGGAGACCATCCCATAAAAGACATGGTCCAGCGCCCCGTAAAATGATCTGCGCGGGTGGGCATGGTCGGAAACCCGGCAGCATAATGGCGTTGGAATCGGACCGATCTCGCTGCAAGCATGTCCAGAGAAGGGGTTTGAATCTGTTTGTTGCCATAGGCTCCGATGTGATCCCGTCTAAACGTGTCCGAAGTTATCCAGATAACATTCATTTCTTTTTCTCCGGTTGCGAGAGCGCCATCAGGTTAACATCCGCCCGGCGGTACAGGCGCGGCACGAGCCTGAGCGGAATCTGGCGGAGTCGGATAGTGCCAGCACACCACAGATTAGATCCGGGTTGGATGCGTCGCGGTGGACGAACAGGCGTTGAACGTCATTGATGAGCATCTGCTGGATGGCTGTGGACAAAAGCTCCTCGGCCGGCACGGAATGGACCGGTTTGTTCATAATCTCCCTTGATTCGGTTTCCTGAGACACACCGTGGTGATAGGCAAGAATGAGATCGGTCTTCGATATGACACCGACGGGGGACTGGGCCTCGTCTTTGACGAGCACAGCGCCCATATGGTGGGTAGACAGGGTTTCGATGACCGTGAAGAGCCGATCTTTGTCACGGCAAGACCATACGTCCTGCGTCATGACTTCTCTCACCGTAAGACGTGCTGATGGATCGATCCCGGATAGTTTCATCCGTTTTTTTGCGGTTCCGCGTTCGCAGGCCCGGCAGTACCGGTAGAGCAGGCCCACGATTTCCGAGTAGGCCACCGTGCCGATGACCTCCTCTCGATTTGCGCCGGTGACGTACAGTCGGTGCACACCAGCGGCCTCCATAATCTCCAACGCGCTCTCCAATGGATCGTCCGGGAAGCAAGCGATTGGCTGGCTACCCATCACGTCGCCCAGCGGTGTTTCCGTCGGGAAATCTGCATAAAAGGCGCCCATGAGATCCGTTTTCGACACCACACCGAAAGGGACGCTTTTATCAGTGAGCAGCACGGCATTGGCCTTGTACCGGATCATCATACGGATGCCCTGTCCAATATCCGCTGAAAAGGGTAGACTGATTACCTGTCGCCGCATGGCTTCGCTCACAGGGATACCGCTGAATACGCTGCGTGTTTCAACTAAGGGCATGTCCGGGGTTCCTTCTGAACGTTGCTCGGAAACCTTCTGGTTAGCTGAAAAGCATTACTGTCAAGCATCATTCGAGGTAAATATGGTCATCATCCAATAGAATACATCAGAAACATAGACGATGCCCACCACCGTTTGGTCTTTGACCACAGGAAGTCGTCGGATATGCTTCTTGATCATAATCTCCGCAATGACCATCAGGTGTGTGTCCGGCTGGACAGTGACCACCGTGGTAGTCATTATGTCGTCAACAAGAATGGACCGGATGGTTTTCAAGCGATTGCTGTAAACCTGAGCGGGGTCCAGATCTTCCATCTCCCCGAGAATGGCCACGTTTTTGGGTTGCACGTAGTTCAGGACGTCGTACATGGAGAGCATGCCGACTAGCCGATCTTCATCGTCAGTTACCATCATGCCGAAGATTTTTTTTTCTTCGCTTTCTGAGGCCTTTTGAAATGCTGAGACCGCCTCAGCGATATTCTGCTGGGGATGAAGGGTGTGAAACTGGGTGTCCATGAAGTCCCTGGCGAACATGCTTAGCTCCCTTTGCTATTCTGTCAGACGGGATGATTTCGAGCCAGATTCAAGAAATAAATACACAGTATCAGGAAAGTGTTAAAACAACAAGATGTGGATTTTTTGAAATGGTTGCAAACTGGAATTTGTTGAAGATATATGCTAAAAAACAGTCATACCGTGAAAGAAATTCACCAATCGAAAGGAGGCAGGAATGAATCTCGTGAAATTAAGTGAAGAACGCATCGCAAAATTCGGTGAAACAAATTCGTTGGTCTATCAGGACGAAACATACACCACCACTCGCATTTATGAGATGAGCTGCAGACTCGCTGCCGGGCTGAAATCTCTCGGTGTCGGTCGTGGAGATCACGTGGTTGTATCCATGCCAAACTCTCCCGAAGTTTTTGCCTGCTTCGGCGCCATATGGCGTATCGGCGCCGTCATTGTGCCTATTATGTTTCTTCTGGGTGAGGATGAGACCCGCTACATCCTGGATCATTCGGATGCGAAGATGGTGATTACCAGTCAGGACCTGCTGGAAAAAATAGATAAAGCTCGTGAAGGAATCGAGCACATCCATAATGTCGTTGTACTGAACGGTGGAAATCAGGGGGACAGGGTTGGTTTTCATGGTTTGGTGGATGCAAATGATCCGCTTGAAATGGCCGAGGAGATGGATGATCACGACATTGCCTTGATGATATATACATCCGGAACCACCGGTCGCCCCAAAGGGGTCATGCTCTCCCACAACAATCTGCACACCAACGCCGTCGCCACCTGGAATGCAGCCAAAACAGATAAACCCGATGTCACGATTCTTTGTTTACCGCTGGCACATTCATTTGGTGTTGTCGTCATGAATGCCGGCAATGTGACTCCTTTCAAGGATTCGTATGGCGTGCTGCTGACCTGGTTCGATCCCGAAGAAGTATTCCGTTTAATTGAGAAGTACCGGGCAACTAATTTTATTGGTGTTCCCACCATGTATCAAATCATGTTGCACCATCCGGCTGCCGAGAAATACGATCTTAGCTCCCTGGTCAAGTGCACCATCAGCGCAGCCCCGGTTACAGAGGAGCTTTACAAGTCTTTTACCAAAAAATTTGACTGCCGGATGTATGAAGCATACGGTCTTACCGAAGCATCTCCTTCTGTTGCGCTCTGTCGCCCGGGCTTGCCGTTGAAAAAGGGGTCCACCGGTGTTCCCATACCAGGTGTAGAAGTGAAGATTTTCGATCTGGAGGACAAAGAACTCCCGGTGGGGGAACAGGGGGAAATCGTTGTGAAGGGTCCGAATGTCATGATCGGCTATTATAAACAACCCAAAGAAACACAGGAGACATTGCGCAATGGATGGCTGCACACCGGTGATGTCGGTTATGTAGACAAAGATGGTTATCTCTTTATTACAGACCGCATCAAGGATCTTGTGATCAAAGGCGGATACAACATCTACCCGAGTGAAATCGAAGGCTACCTTGAAAAACATCCGTTAATTGCAGAAGTGGCGGTCATCGGAATTCCGGACGAAAAATACGGTGAAGCCCTGATGGCATTTGTGGTAAGAATGCCCGGAGAAGAACTTGTCGAATCGGAAGTCATCGATTATGCGACCTCCAAAATTACGCCGTATAAAGCGCCTTCAAAGGTAAAATTTGTTGATACCCTGCCGAAATCGCTGGTGGGTAAAATTTTAAAAAAAGAACTCAGAAAGATGGTGTAAGAGTGAAAATGATCGGGATGATAACCCAAAAGAAGGTTGGTGGTATCGCGGATGGATAATCCCTGTGCGAACGTGAAAAACTCGCTCCCAAGAGACCGTAATGCCGAACAGGGCCATATCTTTAAGATGAATTTTGTTTTTTGAATACCGGCTGCGTTTATCTGGTTATATTTACAAGCTGTTCGGCATAACGGGCTCTATGGACCTCAGACAGTTTCACTTTCGCACAGGGATCACCCATCCGCTTTCGGGGGTATCTTTTATGGGTTATAATCCCGAAAAAAATCTGAAACTGCAAGCGCTAACCCCGTGGCCTTACGAACGGGGTCAGGTGGAGTATGTATGTCCGAAAACGTCTTGCCTAAATTATCGAAAGCCGTCAATATAGGGTTTCAAGCTGCCACGATCAGAAGGACACGGACATGATATTGAAAAAACGCGTCTGTGACAGGGCGATGTTAGCAAAAGACCCGCGATTTGACGGCCTGTTTTTCATCGGAGTTTTGAGTACCGGCGTTTATTGCCGGCCCATCTGTCCAGCGCGTTCGGCCAAGCCGGAGAACATTGTCTACTTTCCAACGGCGGCTGCGGCTGCGGAAGCCGGGCTGCGCCCATGCTTACGATGCCGTCCCGAAACATCACCGGGCAGTCCGGCCTGGAACGGTACCTCGGCCACGGTTTCCCGGGCCATGCTGCTGATTCGTCAAGGTGTCTTGAATGAAGGCAACCTTGAGAACCTGGCCTTGAAACTGGGTGTGGGCGGCCGCCATTTACGACGGTTGTTTCAAACCCACGTCGGCGCATCGCCTATAGCTCTGGCAACCACTCAAAAAATCTTGTTTGCCAAAAAACTTCTCAACGAAACCCAACTGCCCATTTCCCAAATCGCTTTTGCATCCGGTTTCGGTAGTATCCGGCGCTTCAACGCCGCTTTCAAGAAAATATATGGTAAGACCCCGTCGGCCTTTCGCCATCCGATTAAAAGTAACCGTATGGGTGAGAAGGCACTTTTTCGATGCAAGCTGACCCTGTCCTACCGCCCGCCTTTCGATTGGCAAGGCATGCTTGATTTTTTTCAATCACGGGCTATCCCCGGCGTGGAATTCGTCGAAAAGGGTGTATACCATCGTACCATTCGAATAAACGAGACCACCGGCATGATTTCCGTAGCCCATGCCGCCAAAGATAATGCTTTGCTACTGACAACAGCCTTGTCGGCCAGTCGCGACCTGATGCCCCTGGTGGAGCGGGTGCGCCGCATGTTCGACCTGGATGCAAATATGATGGCCATCCATAAAGTTTTTGCCGCTGACCCGGTGCTGAAAGAGGTCGTTCGCAAGCAGCCCGGTCTTAGACTGCCCGGCGCCTGGGATCCCTTTGAAGTTGCCGTCAGAGCTGTGGTGGGTCAGCAGATCTCCGTTAAAGGCGCCCGTACCGTCATCGGCCGGATCGTCGCAAAGGCCGGACCGCGATTTGAATCCGCCCACCAGCCGGGGCTGACCCATTTTTTTCCAACCGCTCGGGAGTTGGGTACATTCGAACTGGGACGCATCGGCATGCCTGTAAAGAGAGTAGAGACAATCAGAATACTTTCCCGGGCCGTGGCGTGTGGAGAGATATCTTTGCTTGTGAAAGAGTCCCTGGAAAACTTTATCAAACAGCTGACCCGGATTCCCGGTATCGGGGACTGGACGGCCCAGTATATCGCCATGCGGGCGTTGGACGAACCCGACGCTTTTCCGGCTGCCGACCTTGGCATCATCAAGGCCTTGCAGCAGGGCGATAAACGACCCACTCCGAAGCAAATATTGGAAAGAGCGGAAGAATGGCGCCCTTGGCGGGCTTATGCCGCCATCTACTTATGGCACGTTTAAAGGAGAATGCATCTTGTACTATGACTTTTTTGAAACAGGACTAATCGGTACTCTGACTCTTGTTGGCGATAAAGCCGGCCTGAGACACATCAATTTGGAAAAAGAGAAAAACCCCATCATCATCCGAGATGACTGGAAGAAAAAACCGGATTTCTTCGCGTCGCTCAAAGTGCAGCTGCGGGCCTATTTCAAATGTGAATTAAAACACTTCGATATTCCCCTGGCACCTGTGGGCACGCCCTTCCAACTCGAGGTCTGGGAGGCATTGCGCAACATTCCCTATGGTGAACTTGTGAGCTACAAAACCATAGCAAAAGCCATCGGCAACCCCAAGGCTGTCCGGGCCGTGGGGGGCGCCAACGGTAAGAACCCCATTCCCATCATTGTTCCCTGTCACCGGGTCATCGGCAGTGATGGCTCCTTGACCGGTTTCGGTGGTGGCCTGGAAACCAAGAAGCGACTCATCGATCTGGAACGTTCCGGTTACTCCGAAAAGGGGATTCCATATTTTCATCCTTCGTTGTGACCGCCCCGGACATGTGGGTTAGTTGGGAGAAAGGATTCAAGGGGTCGAGGATTCAAGAATCTGAAATGTTTGGGTTAGGCTAATTATCAATACCACACAGCTTCCTGGCCGCTTTCGTCTTTTCCATCATATCGACAAGTCGTGAAATCATGATTCTTTGTGCCTGGGGAGATCCGGCACCATGCATGGATTCGGTCAGGTAACCGACGGCAGCTGTTCCAAGTGTCAAATTTTCGATCAATCGTAAAATGCGCATCCGGTTGAGTGTCGGCACATCAGAATTGGCTGTAAAGTACTTCTCTATCCATTTGCCGGTTTCCGGTGCTTCTAAATCCATCTCGGAAGGCATGGTTACCATCAACCCGCCGGCAATATCCTGGGCCATACGAGAGATTTCATAGGGAAAGCGCGTTACATTTTGCTTGTGGATATTGGCCAGCAACGTGTTGACGGAATAGGTGCCGCTGGGTTCTTTGCTGCCCTCAGAGGCGCATGCAATGCAACCGCAATAAAGGGTTTCATTCAGATGGTTCATTTCGACGATCTTGTCTTTGATGTGAGATGCTTTGGCGGCGTTATTATATTCTGCCGCTGTCTGGGAAGCACCGATCAAGACATCCCCCACACCGACCTTGCAGGCATAGCTCTGTCGATGGTAGGCGGCAAATTTTTCAACAAGTTCTCCGGCAAATTCGTAGTCTTTATACATGAACACCCGGTCCCAGGGAACAAAGACATCGTCGAAAACAACGAGTGCTTCGTGCCCGCCGAATAAAATATTGCCTTGATCCAGCACGCCCTTTTCCAGTTTTCGGGTGTCGCAGGACTGGCGTCCCATGATGTATAGGATGCCTTCGGTATCGGACGGCAGCGCAAAGGATATTGCATAGTCCTGGTCTTCTCCGCGCATGGCCATGGTGGGCATAACGATAATTTCATGGGAATTAGCGGCGCCGGTCTGGTGGGCTTTGGCGCCTCTGACGACAATCCCGTCCTCTCTTTCCTCGACTACGTGCAGATAAAGGTCTGGGTCTGGTTGCTGGTGGGGGCGCAGACTGCGGTCACCTTTGGGGTCGGTCATGGCGCCGTTGCAGGTGAGATCATTTTCCTGAACATATTCCAGGTACGTTAAAAAACGCTGGTTGTATCGGCTCTGATTTTTTTGATCCATGTTGTATGTGACAATGGAAAGGACATTCAAAGCATCCATTCCCACACAGCGCTGGAAGCAGCAGCCGGTTTCCCTACCCAGCAGCCTGCCCATTTTGCTCTTTTTAACCAGGTCATCGATACTCTGATGGATGTGTGTGAAGCGGTTGATTTTATTGCCGGTAATGTGGGAAGTGGCGGTCATGATTTCCGCGTGCTCTGGGCGGTGGGCCATCTCGTAAGTCTTGGCAACCGCCTGCATGGATGGCCGGATGATGGGATTGTCGACCACATTTTCAAGTTGCTTGCCAAACATATAGACTACCAGGTTCAAACCTCTAAGACTTTCTTCGTATTGGTCGGCGGTCATCATGGTCATGGGTTGTCTCCTTTATTTGTGATTTTGATATAGACCATATCAAAATCGCGGCAGCAAGATCAAAAATATTTAGTCAATAACAAATCAGGTTTGTTTCTTGACACGAATTGTATGCAGTCAATATAATATATCTGAAATTTTACCATTTACGGGAGTGCCATGAAACCGTTATCGGAAATCACCACGAAATTCACCGAGTCCGTCATCAGAGAGATGACGCGCATCAGCAATGCCCGGGGTGGCATCAACCTTGCCCAGGGGTTCCCGGATTTCGACCCGCCGGCAGCCATCCGGCAGGCGGCCATTGACGCCATTCAGCAGGGATGGAACCAGTACGCCATCACCTTTGGCGAGGCTGATCTGAGAGAAGCGATCGCGGCTAAAGCCCTTGAGTATAATCAGATCGAATGTAATCCCCACACCGATGTGACCGTTACCTGCGGTGCCACCGAGGCTATGATCGCTACACTCAAGGCGCTGGTGAACCCGGGGGATGAAATCATCATTTTTGAACCATTCTATGAGAATTACGGACCGGATGCCATCCTCTCGGGTGCCGGACCACGCTACGTCACGCTGAGGCCGCCGGACTGGTCCTATGATTCAAAAGAGCTGGCTGCCGCATTCAACAGAAACACCAAGGCCATTATTATCAACACCCCAAACAACCCCACAGGAAAAGTTTTTTCACGCAAGGAACTGGAGGAGATCAGTCGACTATGTATTCAGTGGGATGTCATGGCCATTACGGACGAAATTTACGAACACATCCTGTATGACCATGAGGCGCACATCTCCATGGCATCCATTGAAGGCATGGGCCACAGGACCGTGACCATCAACTCCCTGTCCAAGACCTATTCCGTTACCGGATGGCGCGTGGGATGGGCGATTGCCGGACCCGATATCACCAGCCGCATCCGCAAGGTGCATGACTTTTTGACCGTGGGCGCGCCCACACCGTTCCAGAAGGCGGGTGTCTGCGCACTCAATATGCCCGGGGAATACTACACCACACTCCGGAAACGATATGAAAATGTGCGGAACCGAGTCTGCGGTGTTTTGAAAACCGTCGGCTTCAATGTTGAAACACCTAAAGGGGCCTATTACGTCATGGCTCACACAGACACCTTGATGCATCGATTCAAAGAAGTGGATGCCAATGGCTTCAGCCTGAAACTGATGGACGTCACGGGCATTGCGACTGTTCCGGGAACCGCCTTTTATCACTCTCCGACAATGGGCAATGATCAGGTCAGGTTCTGTTTTGCAAAAAACAGTAAAACCATTGAAGATGTCTGTCGGCGGCTTAAACGACTCATCACGTGACCTCAAGCACATGAGCCGCGCATACAATTGAAGAATATTCTTCACCGTGTTGCAGAATATTCTTCAATCATACCATTTCTAAAACAATTCCTTCACGCTTATTTTTTACAACTACCTGTAATAATATATATATTATACATATTTTTGTTTTCTTCCATCATGGCACATCCTTTGCTATTACTTATATACTCAACTTTTGGCTTTCACCATAGATAGAGCGAAATGGGTGATCCAATGGCGATTTGTGCTGTTT
>JAOZSO010000117.1:0-8906 GCA_029939655.1 Desulfobacterales bacterium | reverse complement strand
GCTATCGGCATAGCCAATTATCTCTGACTCTCGCCTATCTGGGTTTGTATAAAATCGAGCCCTATTTCGTAACCGGATACCGGCTTTTTGCCCATTGATAGATGCCATAACGCATATTGGTAATCCGTTTAAAGCCATTGTCCACAAGAATTTTCGATGCAACCGTGCTACGGTTACCCGTGGCGCAGTAAATCAGAATATCGTGATGCCTATATTCCGACAGCTCACCCACGCGTTTTTGCAATTCCTGAACAGGTATCAGCAGCGCATTTTCTATGTGGCTGTTGCTATATTCCCTTTGCGTGCGGACATCCAGCAAAAGGGGGTTCAGGTTTTGCATGAGTTCAGCGGCTTCCCTGGCATCGACCTCTCTGTAATACGGTTGTTTGTATTCGATGACCTGGATATTGCCGGCGATACCGCCCAGTGAAAAACGAAAACGACCCATGGTTTTCATCTTGAAATAAGGCGCCTCATCCAGGCCCATGGGCAATTCCTGATTGACGGATAAATCGGGTATCTGCAGGATTGGATCCCCAACGTCAGCATTGAAATCGAATTTGATGTAATCCCCGCGGTAAACAACCAGGTTGACGTCGTCAACGGTAGGTTCAATCGACAGGATCCGATAACCTTGTACAAGGTTCCCGGAAGCAGACTCATTTCCGATACCTGTATCGGATACGGCCCCTGAAAGGCCGGTTAAGATAAAGATACCAATTAAAGCGATCATCACTAAGATATTTTTTTTCATCGTATCGTTCTCCATTGATATTTTATATAACATTGTGACACCAATATAATCACGAAATCAGGATATAAAACCCTGAAGAAGCAAACGGCGTGGTGTTCTTGATATTTGGGAAACGATAAATGGAAAAATTGCAGCAGGCCGCACTTACAGAGGTGAATGAAATTTGAAATATACGAAGCCCTCTCAAAAATAGGATTTTGGTTCAAGATCAAGGCGGGTTTGAGTTTAAACCCGGAGGAATACTGGAGTATTTCGAGGAGTTGAAACGAAAATCCAACGCAGAGATTGGGCCAAAAGACATTTTTGAGAGGGCTTATGGTTTAGGTCCCGTAGTAATCCCGGTACCACGCAACAAACCGCTGGATACCGACATCGATAGGTGTCGCGGGCTTGAATCCCACATCCTTGATGAGGTCATCCACATCCGCATAGGTCGCCACAACGTCACCCGGTTGCAAATCCATGTAGGTTTTCTTGGCTTCTTTTCCCAGGGCTTTTTCGATTTCGGCAATGAATTGTGTCAACTCAACGGGCTGGTTGTTCCCGATATTGTAAATTTTGTAGGGTGCATAGGACGTTCCGGGGTCCGGCTTGTCCCCTCGCCATTCTGGATTTGGAACCGGTAGATGCCCCATGACCCGCACGACCCCTTCGACAATATCGTCGATATAGGTGAAATCCCGCTGCATTTTTCCGTGGTTGAACACCTTGATGGGTTTGTCTTCCAGAATGGCCCGGGTGAACAGAAACAGGGCCATGTCCGGTCTGCCCCAGGGGCCGTATACCGTAAAAAAACGTAAACCGGTGCAGGCCAGACCAAACAGATGGCTGTATGCGTGCGCCATAAGTTCGTTGGATTTTTTGGAAGCCGCGTAAAGGGAAACCGGGTGATCGATGTTGTGGTGAATCGAAAAAGGCATTCTGGTGTTGGCACCATATACCGAACTGGATGATGCATAGACCAGATGCTGAACCGATGTATGCCGGCAATTTTCCAGAATATTGGTAAATCCGACAATGTTGGCATCCACATACGCCTGGGGATTTTCCAGTGAATACCGCACGCCTGCCTGGGCCGCCAGGTTCACCACGACATCGAAAGAAGTCGTTTGAAAAACGTCCTGCATGGCATCCCTATCCGCCAGATCTACCTTGGCAAAAGTAAAGTTGTCCCGGGTTTCCAGTTGTTTAAGCCGGTCTTTCTTTAAGTTGACATCGTAGTAAGCGTTGAGGTTGTCGATTCCCGTCACATGACAACCGTCCTTGAGCAAGCGCTTTGCCAAAGTATATCCGATAAAACCGGCCGCACCGGTAACCAGCACGCGTTCATATTGATACGTCATTTATTCCTCCTGAAACAATTTTATAACTTGATCGGAACACACTAGCGTGGCATACATAGCATATTGTTCCTGCGTTATAAATCATTTTAATTCTGATCTAAATCCTCCACCTTTGGTGGAGGACCCGAAAAGGTTCTACCAATCCGGTGAAGATTATTACTTCAGTAGTTAAATACTCTACGATTGTCATTCCCGCGGAGGCGGGAATCCAGAAAGGCACTGGATACCGGATCAAGTCCGGCATGACGGAGTTGGTTATTTCGCCAGTTTAATAAAAAAGCGAATGCCCAATGTCGAACAAGAAAAATTGAATAATGAAGTGCGGGTGGAGATTCAGTCTATAATCCTTAAACCCGTTCAGAAATAGGGGAGTTTTTCCATGACAATCTCCATTGATTTAAAACTCTTTGCAACACTGCAGGAATTTACACCGCAGTCATCAGATGCCCACATCATCGCAGCGGGGACAAGCGTAGGCACCCTTGTCCAGCAACTTGGAATTCCAGAAAAAAAAGCAAAGCTCATCTTTATCAATAATCTTAAGGCAACCCTGGATTCAGTGTTGAAAGATGGCGACCGTCTGGGGATCTTTCCGCCGGTGGGGGGTGGATAATTTGAAACAGCATCTCCCGGAAATACTATTGGAGGCATCGCGTCTTCTGACCCTGCCGGACGGATCCAACCGCAACATCATCTCTCTTTTGGATACCGCCGATATTTCCCAGCGCTCGGGAAGGACCCGAAAAGAAATCGATATTCTGGCACTGGAACAAAGCATCGTTCCGGAACGCTATATTCGCAACATGGATGCCCTTTCCATGAAAGACCAGATCACGCTTCTTCAGTCCCGGGTCTGCATTGTCGGTTTGGGTGGTCTGGGAGGCTCCGTGGTCGAAACACTGGCCAGAATCGGAATCGGTGCCATGACGGTGATCGATGGCGATATATTCGATGAAAGCAATCTTAACCGTCAGGTACTCAGTTCCGAGCACAATCTCTCACAAACCAAAACAGCAGCTGCCCTGGAAAAAATTCTCACGGTCAATTCCTCGATCCTGATCCAGGATTATAGCGAAAAAATGGATGAAGAAAACGCTGTCCACTTGCTGGAACATGCCGATATCGCTGTGGATTGTCTGGACAATATTCAGGCCCGTTTTATCCTGGAAAAAGCCGCCAAAAAAGCCGGAATCCCCATGGTGTCTGCAGCGGTTGCCGGGTTTTCCGGTCAGATAACGGCCATTTTTCCCGAAGACAGGGGCCTCGAGCTGGTATACGGCCCCGAACAAAGTCTTTCCGCCACAAGAGGTGCTGAAACAACCCTGGGCAACCTTGCCTTTACTGTTTCCCTGGTGGCATCTTTGGAATGCGCCGAAGTTGTCAAAATCTTGCTCAACAAGGATTCCGATCTGAGAAATCAGCTTCTGATCGTCGATCTCAAAGAACCAACTTTCGAAAGGATCCGGTTGCTTTAATGCGAAACACCGGAAGCATGTTTCGCAGCGGCTTTAGACAGGCTCCAGCCCCTTTTGCTCAATTTTCACACCCAGGGCGGGACCTGGCAAGAACACGGCATCAACCGCCGGCAGGTGATCCAACGAAACAGCCCCATGCACGACGGCGCACCAAAACTCTGGAAATTTGCGGAAAAGCTGATCGATGAAGCCGTTGAAAAAGGAATGCTTAAAGAATAGGTACAGAACAGAAGGCTATTAGGCTGTAGACTGTTAGACTATTAGCGGACTACAGTCTAATAGCCTACAGCCTAAACCCCAACGTTGCAAAAGCCGGAGGGTAGATGTCTTCATCGGCGCAGCAAGATCAACGTTCTCGACAGATTCAGATACGGCAGTTTGAAGCTCATGAGTTTCATCTGAAGTTTTATATGGGTGTCCTTTCCCGCAACAAGGAATACCTCACTGCCTTTCTGCGTTGATGCCTGATCCAAATCGGTCGCAAACTCCTTGCCTTTGAAAGCCAGCAGCAGCCCGTCCGGCGCTAACAGCGGCAGACATTTCTCAGCAAAATCCGCCAGGCTCGAAAACGCCCTGCAGACGATAATGTCGAATCTACCGTCCCATTCCTGCTGCAGATCCTCTATGCGGGAATGGATTGCCGCAATGCGACTAAGATGAAGCGCTTGAATGACATGCTTTAAAAAGCTGATCTTTTTTCGGGTGGCGTCCACCAGAATCACATTTAGGGACGGCATCATGACCTTGAGGGGAATTCCGGGAAAACCGGCGCCGGAACCGACATCCAACAACCTGCTGTCAGGCTTGATGTAGCGGGAAGATATAATGGAATCCAGAAAGTGTTTGACGGCCATGTCTATGGGCGAATCAATGGCTGTCAGGTTTATCTTCTGATTCCATTCTTTGAGGATGAGCGCATGGGCGGCAAATTGATCTGCCTGGCCCGGTTGGACATCAATGCCCAGGCTCCTAGCCCCCGTGACAATTGTTTCCTTCCATTCTGACGTACCGATATACATATTTTCAGTTCAACTTTTAGCTGTAAGCCAATGTTATTAACTCAACTTTCGGATTTCACCACAGATAGAGCGAAATGGGTGATCCAATGGCGATTTGCGCTGTTTGAGCCAATTGGGGCACCTTACATCAGCGAATGTCAATGAATATCCAATATGAAAACACGGTCATTTAAAATCCACGCCTGTTTAACCTTATGGCCAGCGCTGATGTTAGGAGCCCTTGCGGCGAGTTCGCAAAACGCCAGGGGATTATTCATTTTGCGTTTTCTGAATCCCGAAAGTTGAGTTACAGCTCATGGCTCATCCGCTCCTATTCTTCTGCTTTTTCAATCAGCTCAAAATCCATAATGACAGATATATCACCCCCGCTCATGGAAACTTTCGCGTTGGGGTATTGTCGTTTGAAAACCTTCAGCATGGCGGCATTTTCCTTCAAGACGGTGGCGGTGAATCCCTTGTAATCGTTTTCCCTGGCAATCGCTTCCAGCTTCACAAGGAAATGAGATGCTATGCCCATACTTTGAAAATCCTCCCTCACCACAAAGGCGACTTCTGCCCTATCCCCGTCATCGGCATAGGAGCCAATGGCCATGATCTCCTTGTGTCCTCCTTTTTGAACCATACCGATTAAGGACATGTTCTTGTGGTAATCGACGCTCGCCCACTGTTTCTGAGCGACTTCATGAGAAAAAAGCTTCATCTTGTAGAAGAATCTGAAATAGATGGTTTCCTCGCGAAGGGAATAGAAAAAATTCCGATAGGCAAACTCATCGGATGGCTGCAGGGGGCGTATTTCCATGGTTTTGCCACTGGGAAGCAGAAACATGCTTTTATAAGCTTCCAGAAAATGAAGGTCTTCACTGGAAGGCGGCAGCTGGTCTGAAAAGATATAATGCCGTTTCTTGGCAACATCGATGAGATCATCCCGGAACCTGGGATGGGCAATCTGTGCCAGTTCCATGACGCGCTGATAGATACCTTTCCCCTGAAGTTCGGCGATCCCATATTCGGTTATGATAAAGTTAACGTCGCCCCGGGTTGTGGCAACACCGGCCCCCTCGCTGAGATGGGGTACTATGCGGGATACGTTTCCATTTTGTGCCGTGGATGGCAGAGCAATGATCGAGAACCCGCCTCTGGACATGGCACTGCCCCTGAGAAAATCAACCTGGTCTCCAATGCCACTGTAGAACAGGTAGCCGGTGGAGTCCGAACAGACCTGCCCGGTCAAGTCAACCTCAAGCGCGGAACTGATGGAAATAAGGTTGTCGTTCCGAGCAATAACCGTTGGATCATTGACAAATTCCGAGGAGCGAAAGTAGAAAACAGGATTGTTGTCCACATATTGGTAAAGCTTTTCAGAGCCCATACACAGTGAAGCCACCACCCGTCCCGGCAGCAATGTTTTTTTCTTGTTGGTGATGACGCGTTGTTCCAGCAGAGGAATAAATGCATCGGTGATCATCTGGGTGTGAATACCGAGATCCTTTTTATCCTGGAGATGTCCGAGAATGGCAAAGGGGAGCTGGCCGAACCCGATCTGGAGCGTGGCGCCATCATCCACCAGCTGGTTGACATAAAACCCGATTCGCTGGGCTACCTCGTTGTTTTTTACATTAGGCACCGATTCCACCAGGGGTTCATCATGCCATACCAGAAAATCCAATTCATCCACATGCACGAAGCTGTCTCCCCATGTCCTGGGCATCCGGGGATTTACCTGGGCAATCACCATCTTGGCGTTTTCCATCCCGGAGCGTGTGATATCCACGGACACTCCGAGGCTGCAGTACCCGAATTTATCGGGAGGGGCAACCTGTACAAGTGCCACGTCAAGCCCGATCCGCTGGCTTGAAAAGTATCGTGGGATCTGCGACAAATACATGGGAAGATAATCGATCTTGCCTTCGAATGCCGCTTTTCGCATGTGCTGACTGATGAAAAAAAGCTTCAAGGAAAATCGTCGTAAAAAAGATGGATCATCCACATATTTCGCCAGTGTATGGGACAGCATCTGATAAATCATGATATCCTGGAGCTGTTCATCCTCAACCAGCGATCGGATCAAATGTTGTGGCTCTCCACATCCGGTCCCTATAAATACACGGCTTCCCCGCTTGATTAATCCAACGGCATCCTCGGCCGACATCAGTTTAGAAGGACAGTACGATTTCAGATCCATTTTCTGAGCTCTCCAGGGCAAACGGTTTGGATATTGCTTGTAACCATAAATTCAATGTCATTGATCATAAACTATCAACGGAAACCAGACAAGACAGAAATATGACCTTGCAATAATTTATGAAATGAGGCTGTAGGATATTAGACTATGACGCTTGACACACCACATGATTTGACTTAATTTATTTAAATGAAACCATTAACACTGGATTTTCGCCTTCGCGGGAATGACAATTCTGGCTGTGTGCCTGTCATTCCCGCGAAGGCGGGAATCCAGTAAGTAGTCTCAAGGCATGATTTACCCAAACTTATTGAGAAGTTGCTGGAGAACTATCAATGAAAATAACTCACTATTCAGATATCGAGCCCACAGCTTTTAACGGTGACGCCGTTAAAGGCGTCAAGGGACGCGTGGCCATTGGAAAGAATGACGGCGCCGACAACTTCTGCATGAGAATATTCGAAGTGGAACCGGAAGGCTACACACCGCGCCATGCACACGACTGGGAGCATGAAATCCTGTTTTTTTCAGGAAAAGGAGACGTTTTCTCAGACGGGGAATGGGTCCCGGTGTCCAGCGGAACAACAGCCTTCATCCCCGGTAATGAAGAACACCAGATACGAAACAGCAGTAACAAAACCCTGGTGTTTGCCTGTATGATACCTGCCGGAGCGCCGGAATTATAAAGACAGCTGTTTAGGTTGCTTAGACTGTAGGCTGTTAGGCGGCTAATAGTCTAACAGTCTACAGCCTATCAGCCTATTTAAAGTAGTTTCCCGCTGAGCCAGAACAGTACCATTCCTACCACCACCGTACCGCCCAGGGATTTGGTTGCCAGGGCAAATATAAAGGTGGGAACCGCAACCCACAGTTCGGGCCGCATGATATCGAAGTGGCGTGGATCACCCCCGGTCACGAGTGCCGGCAGCAATAAGGCACTCAGGACGGAGGCCGGGATCAGGGTGAGCCAATCTTTGAACCACCCCGGCAAGGTATATTTTGTCAGGATAAACAACGGCAGCCAACGGGGAATATAGGTCACCAGTCCCATGGCGACGATAATGAATACATAAGTATCGGGCATCCTCAATCCCCCTTCCCTTTCTGATTCGAACTTACAACGGCACCTTTCATCCCGGATATTGCACAAATCTGATCATTACTCGTCATGTTTCATGAAATGTTCGGGATAGTCTCCCGATGCCTAACCCGATGGTCGCGGCAATCACAGAAGCCAGGACGATATATGAGTTGCCGGGAATCCAAAGGGCCAACACCACCGACAGCATGCCGGCAATAACCGCAGTCAGAACGATCAGACGACTGGTGAGCTGAAAAACCAGGAGACAGATAAACATGGCAATCAGGGCATAATCGATTCCCAGACTGTGAGCGGGAATAAGATGACCAAAAAATCCGCCGGCAACGGTACTCAGGATCCAGCATGCATTAGCCGTGTGATTGAGCACCAGAGACCTGTTCAGGTCCCAATCCCCGGCCAGGAGACGTGTATAATTGATGGCAAAGCTCTCATCGGTCACCCCGTATGCAAAAATAGAGAGTTTGCCCCGATGCTCGTTATGCAACAGTGTCGCCAACGAGGAACTCATGAGCAGGTGCCTGAGGTTTACGAAGAACGCAGTCATTATCACGGCCAGGGCTGCAGAACCACCCGCCAGCATGGAGACGGCAATAAATTGCGAGCTCCCTGCAAACACGATGGATGACATCAGGGCAATCTGAAACCATGTCATGCCGGCTTTCTGCGCCAGGACACCAAACGCCAGGCCTATGGGGATATATCCCAGGCAGATGGGCCAGGCAGCTTTAACACCAGGTAGGATCGGATTCCGGACCATTGTATATTTGTCTCTCATTTTTTTATGGAACTATAAGTAGATACCCGGGTCCAAAGGGCCCGGCACTGATTCAACCCTATAAGGGTAAACGTTATGCACATTCAGCGTGTAGATAAATACTAAATCCGAATATCGAAATACGAAACAAATCCAAATATCAAATGCTCAAATGTTTCAAACAGAATGCTTAAACTTGTATCTCCAAGCTCTTGTTTTGATCATTCGCAATTTGGATCATTCGGTATTGCCCTTCGACCTTGCTCAGGGCGGTGAG
>JAOZSO010000116.1:0-8957 GCA_029939655.1 Desulfobacterales bacterium | reverse complement strand
GTAATTGAAAAACTTACGAAGGTGTTTGGCGGTGTCATAGCTGTCTCCGAAATGGATTGCTCCATAAGGCGTGGTGAACTTCTGGGTATTATAGGCCCCAATGGTTCGGGTAAAACCACACTTGTCAACCTGATGACCGGTTTTATCAAACCAACCTCCGGAAAAATTCTATACAACGGTCAGAATATTTCCAGAATGCCTGCACACAGAATCATTCAATTGGGTATCGCCCGAACGTTTCAAATGGTTCGGCCGTTTTATCAGTTACCTGCGTATAAAAATATGATCATACCGCTCTACTCACCCCGTGTAAAAAAAATGCTCGGAGGCCGGTATGGCGACCGTGATGCCGTCGCCCTGGATCTGCTGGAGGAGGTCGGTTTTGAAAGGGATGCGTATGTGGCCTACAAACCGGCCGGTGCTCTTCCCCAGGGATATTTAAAAAGGCTGGAATTGGCTAAAGCCATCGCGCTGCAGCCCGAATTAATCATTCTCGATGAACTGTTTTCGGGATTGAGCTTAGCCGAGGTCGCCAGTATTGTTCCTATTATCGAAAAACTGCGCCAAAGAGGCAAAACCATTGTCATGATTGAACACCGTTTGAAAGAACTTTTTCGTATTGCCGACAGGGTGATGGTCCTCAACTTCGGGTGTAACATAGCCATGGGAACCGCAAAGGATGTCATGGCAAATGAAGAGGTCAAAAATGCCTATCTAGGCTCGGAAAGATAAGAACATGCTCGATGTCAAAAATTTGATGGTCTTTTTCGAAAATGCCATTGCCTTGAATGATTTCAGTTTCCAAGTGAACGATGGCGAGATTGTGGGTGTCGTAGGGCCCAACAGTGCCGGCAAGACAACCCTCATGAATGCCCTTTCCGGTCTCATTATCGACATGCAGGTCAAGGAAAGAAGAAAAGGCGGCGAACGGATCACTATTTATGGGAATATTGTCTACCGGGGGCGGGATATTACCAAAACCAAACCCAGCGAACGTGTCAAGAGGGGCATTGTCCTCTCTCGTGAACGTCATCCAATATTCCCGGAAAGCAGTGTTCTTGAAAACCTTAAAATTGCCGGTTATCTGCGCCGCAAGCATGAGATCAGAGAAGGCATCGACTTTGCGTTCCAGCTGTTTCCGGCCCTGGTTGCTCTCAAAAAGAAAAAGGCCGGGTTTCTAAGTGGCGGCGAGCAACAGATGTTGGCCATCGGAATGGCACTCATCGTAAAGCCTGAATTGCTACTCCTCGATGAACCGCTCCTGGGATTGAGTCCCATGATGCAGAATACCCTCATCGATGCCATCGTCAGCCTGAACAAGCAAGCTGGTATAACTGTCGTCCTATGTGAACAATTCGCCCGCCCGGTATTCCCCGTCATCGATCGCGGCTATATTGTGGAAAACGGTATGCTGACACTCATGGGAACCGGTGAAGAGCTCATGCAGAATCCTGAGATTAAAGCTGCTTACTTTGGAATATAATTTATGGAATCAGTAACAACCCAACGCATCACCGATCAATTTCGTCAAACGGTTGAGGCATACGGAAACCATACCGCTATCATCTATCTCGGAACACGGTATTCCTATCGTAGGCTCGATGAGATGTCCCGGAGATTTGCCACAGCCCTTACAGGACTGGGCCTCAAACAAGGTCAGCGAGTAATGATCTATCTTCCCAATAGTATTCAATGGGTCGTTGCCTGGCTGGGAATTCAACATATCAATGCCGTCTGTGTTCCCATAACGCCCATTTACACGCCCAGTGACATCCGGTATATCGCCACGGACAGTGAAACAGATGCTATTGTTTGCGCTGACACCAATTTCGGTTATGTCAAGCAGGTACTCCCGGAAACAAAGATCAAGCGCGTGATCATCGCCAGGATGGCCGACCTCCTGCCGACATGGAAACAGTTCTTCGGTTATTTGTTTGACATCGTCCCCAAAGGAAAAATAGCTCTTGATGAAAGCACCTTCTCCCTTAAAAAGCTTTTAGCACAATATGCACCGGATGCCGCCAGGGTATCGACACCTGAAGACTCTAAAGGGAGCGATGTCGCCCAGATCCTCTATACCGGCGGGACTACCAAATTTCCTAAGGGCGTCCCCATCAGTCAGCAGCTATTTCTGAAATCGGCCATCGAACAGATTCAAATCTCCACGCCACTTTTTCCACCCCAGAAAAATGTTATTATGGGCAATGCACCGCTTTTTCACATCCTCGGTCAGACCTGCGGTTTGGCGACACTCCTGGTCGGTGGAACACTCATACTGCAGCCGCGTGTCAACCTGGATGCGACGCTCGATGCCATGGGACGATTCAAGGCCAAAACAATGATCGGGGTTCCGGCACTCTACCGCATGATGTTAGATCACGAACGACTGGATCAATATCACCTGGAATCGGTAAAGTACTGGTTCAGTGCCGGCGATGTCTTACCGGTTGAAGTAGGCAAGCGGTGGTACAAACATTTCGGACAACATATTTTTCAAGGCTATGGTGCCACGGAAACCTGTGGTGGCGTAGCCATGTGCCCTGTGGACATAGAAAATCCGCCCAAAAGCGTTGGGCGCGTTGTAGCGAGTAAACAGATCAAGATCGTGGACCCTGCCTTTCTGAAACCGGTCAAGATCGGAACACCCGGAGAATTACTCGTCTCATCAGACCCCATGGTTGCAACGTACTTAAACAAACCGGAAGAAACCCACAGTTCATTCGTGGAACTGGATGGAACCACATGGTATCGCACCGCCGACATCATGATGATGGACGCAGAAGAGAACCTCTATTTTGTCGATCGAACCGTGGACACCATCAAGCACAAGGGATACCGGATTTCCGCCAGTGAAATCGAATCGGTCCTGCAGGAACATACGGCAGTCATCAGTGCCTGTGTGGTCGGTGTTCCCGACGAACGGGTCGGTGAAAGAATCAAGGCTTACGTGGTACTCAAGGAGGATATCAAGGGTATTACCGGTTACGACCTGATCACCTGGTGCCGAAAAACCCTGGTAAGTTATAAAGTTCCCCAGTACATCGAATTCAGAGACATGCTTCCAAAATCGAAGGTCGGAAAGCTCTTGAGACGCGAAATCAGGGATGAAGAAAGTCGCAGGGCAGAAAGCTGAGAAGCACGGTGCAGATCATGTGGGCATCCAATCCTATAGTGTCGACACTATAATCCGGTACCTAAAAACAAATGAACATCGAACATCGAACGTCCAACATCGAATGTTGGACGTTCGTCTTGAGGAATGGAGGAATTCAGATCCCGGACCTATCGTCTCCATTCAAATTAGCACCCCTTCTCAGGGTCTTCTTGACAGAAACGATACTGTCGCCCGTACGCTCCAGCAGGGTTCTGAGATAATCGATATTTTTTTGAATCGATTCCGAATACAGGTCCTTTTCCACACCCCAGCGCTGCTTGAAGTGAGCCGTCATGTTGGCAGAGATGCCGCTAAAGTCATGTGCGAGTCTCTGCTTGGCGACATTTTTATAAAATCCTTCGGTCTTTTTCAACAGATCGAGTTCAGTTGCAAAATCAGGAACGCCTGCTTCCTGAAACTCTTGAAAGAGCAGCAGGAGTTTCTCGATATAGTACCTGTCCGCGATCTGGGCCATCAGGTCTGCCGTGCCCACAATTTTCCCGAGGGTTTCAATTTCCAGTGATCTAAAGGGGATTTCTTTGGGCGGCAGGTTCAGAATGGTGCACATGATCAGATGGGAACAGTCATCGATCTGCTGGCTTGGAAAGCCTTTTTGCGACAAATATTTTCGTATGAACACTATGGATCGCTTTTCATGACCCACCGTGTATTTTGCCCCGGAACCAACCTTGTCATCTTTGGTTTGAATCAACCCCACATCGTGAAACAGTGCTGCATAGATACCCAGCAGCAAGTTGTCGACATGAAACTCCATTCCAGCGAGTGTGCAGCCATGAATGAGACGGGCCGAAGCTAGTGCCACGGAATTGGTATGTTCGAGATCATGGTATTTGGTATTGCTGGCCCGGTAACCCGGGAATTCCCCCCTGAAAAGTGTTACAACATCCGTATAGATCATCTCGAGTTTTGATGGATCATACCCTTCAACCGTCAACGCAATAATCTTTTTTATTTCATTTAAAACAATCTCCGGATCGCTGACATCAATAAGGTCGTAGAGCACAGTTTTTTTTATCATCACAAAAATGCACCTTTTTCACTTTTGGAGTGAATGCTGCGGGCTCCTGTGTTATTGTATCGATTGTTTTTTCAAGCAATCGACACTACCGATGGTTTTGACAGGGAATAGAAATATTCCAATTAGATGCCACGACACGGTCAAAAGCTCAAGTTTTTTATTAATGTCTTGGGTATTGAACATTCCCAAAAAGTATATACCTGGGTCCAAAGGGCCCGGCACTGGGTTGCCCTATTAAGGAGCTTTATCACCAAGTGTATGAATTAGAGGATTCAGGAGACAGAAGTCAGGATACAGAATACAGAATTTCGTAAAGCGCTGAAATGTTTTAATGCCGGAGAACGAATGAACATCGAACATCGAACGTCCAACATCGAATTTTGAATTTGAAAAGATGAAGAAACAGAAATAATTCGGTATTGGGTTTTTGTTTTCATTCGACATTGGACGTTCGATGTCCGATGTTGGACGTTCATCTTTATAAACCAAGGAGGAACCATGCTGAATCACGTCGTGCTGATAAAATTCAAGAAAAACGTTACCGAAGAAAGGATCCATGATCTCGAGAATCTTCTTGAAGAACTGCCCAACAAAATTATTGAAATTCACAGTTTTGAATTCGGGCGGGACATCATCCATTCCGACCGTTCTTATGACTTTGCACTGATATCCCTCTTTGCCAACATCGAATCCCTGCAACGCTACCAGATCCATCCGGATCATCAGATCGTGCTGAAAAACATACAATCTATCTGTGAAAGTATCTCTACCGTTGATTTTATGGGAACAGATGCCAGTGACTTCAAGGAAAAGACACCCGAACAGGGCATTGGCACCTGGTAATCCGCAGATAGCTCACATCGGGAGGCCTTTGAAAAAGGCTCAATTTTGGTTCAGTTCAAGGAAGGCGAAAATTTTAACCACAGGAATACATTAAGTATTTTGAGGATTAAAATTTGAGCCTGACACGGAAATGGGGTAAAAGGGAGTGTTTTGCAAAGGTCTCATCGGACAAATGCCGCATTCCTTGACATAGGTCAAGGACTCCCCCTTTCCCGCTGTATTATGGTTATCCCCAAGGTTGCGACGTTGGGGGTATCCCAGTCTACGCCAAGAACCTGCTTTGAACAATTATGTTTTCAAGAAGGATTTTCCATGAGCCAACGCCTGGAGCGCACAATTTTCCCATCAAAAAGAGATCCTGATTTCTGCGCCCGGATCATCCACAAGGCAGGTTCGAACATCAATCTTTGCTGGCACTGCAACTGTTGTTCCGGCGGGTGCCCTTTTTCCCAGGCCATGGACTACTTACCGAATCAAGTTATCCGTATGACTCAGTTGGGCATGAAGCATGAAGTTCTGGCCTGTTCTGCAATATGGATATGCGTAGGATGTCATACATGTTCAGTTCAATGCCCCATGGCTATCGACATGGCAGCCTTTATGGATGCCCTTCGGCAGGTGGCTATAGCAGAAGATGTGCCGGTATCCGAACCTGACATATTCAATTTTCATAAAGAAGTCCTCAACTCCATCCGGCGGCATGGCCGGACACACAAGCTCGAAATCATGTTTCGCTACAAACTCCAGAAGAGAGACTGGTTGAAAGATCTGGATGTCGGATTGAAAATGATGGCAAAACGCAAACTCGATCTGATGCCCTCAAAAATAAGAAACATAAAGGCTGTTTCCAAAATGTTCGAAGACCCAAAAGGAAATGCTGCGACATGACCCACACGGTCTATTCCTATTTTCCCGGATGTTCCCTGGCAACCTCCGCCAGGGAAAATAACGAATCCATGGTGACTTTCCTGGGTGCCTTTGGCATCCGGCTGGAAGAACTTGTGGACTGGAACTGCTGCGGCTCATCATCGGCTCACAGCCTTGACAGCGAATTGGCCTTGGATCTGGCATGCCGGAACCTATCTCTCGCGCCTCAAAACAGGCCGTTGCTTGTTGCCTGCCCCAGTTGCTACCTGCGACTCAAAGGTGCCCACAACAGCCTGGACCAGGATGTCGCCGCTCAAGAACACTACGAAAACAAATGGAATCGCTCTCATCATTCCGATCTTCAGATCGTTCATTTTTTTGAATTGCTGCATGCCATTTCGCAAACAGCGGCATTTCAGAACAAGCTGAAAAAATTAGCTGGTTTACGAATCGCACCCTACTATGGATGTATGCTGGCTTACCCGCCGTCGTTAAGTCGGCAAAAGGATTTTTCCGGCATTATGGAAAACGTCATCGGCGCACTGGGTGGCACTGCCATACGGTGGCCATTTTCTGCCAGGTGCTGTGGAACATTTCTAACAGCGGCAAGACCCGATATCGTATCTCCTATTATCAACCAAATCACCCAAGGTGCCATTCAAGCCGGGGCCGACTGCATTGTCACCGCCTGTGCCATGTGCCACCTGAACCTTGAAATCAGATCTGACAAACCAAATCAGTTGCCTGTATTTCATTTTTCAGAGATGTTGGCCCTGGCCCTGGATCTTGAAATCTCTGACACATGGTTCTCGAGACACCTGATCGATCCCAGACCCCTCCTAACAAGAAAAAAACTTCTTTAGAACAGAAATAATTTGGTATTGGTTTTTTGTTTTCATTCAACATTGGACGTTCGATGTTCGATGTTGGACGTTCATCTTTATAAAATCATCATTGTAAAGATTCTGTATTCTGACGCTTGCATTCTTTCTCGAACTCATTTCGGCAGAGCCAAATGTCTCTGACTCCCGCGTAGCGGGATCTTGGACGGTCCCAAAGGACCAGGTTTTTAGTAATGGAATAAATTTTCATTGTTGATTTATTGCCGGCTTCCCTGTATCCAGATTGTTTCGATAATCCTTCAAAATGAGAGGTCTTTATGACAGAAAGCATCTATCGACAACTGCAACAAAGACTCGATCTGTACTCCATGGGTTTTCCTGCAGCAAAATCCGGCATCGAAATTAAAATCCTGCGCTATCTCTTTTCCGAAAACAACGCGCATATGTTTTTAGCGTTGACGCACAACCTGGCAACAACGTCTTCCATCGCGACGAACCTGAACCGATCCGAAGCGGAAGTTTCTGCTCAGTTGGAAGAGATGACAGAAAAGGGGCTGGTGTTCCGGGTAAAAAAGGGAGACAGCGCCAGGTATGCCGCCATTCCTTTTGTTCATGGTCTGTTTGAGTTCCAGGTTAAGAATATAAAGCCGGAACTGGCCAGAATGGTGGAAGACTATTTCGATGAAGCCTTTGACAAAACCATGCTGGAGAATGCCGAATATTTTCTGCGAACCATACCCGTCAACCAATCCATCGATGTAACCCGCCAGGTGGCAACCTACGACGATGCCATTGAAATTCTGAAAACAAAACCCCGCATCGTGGTGACGGACTGTATCTGCCGAAAAAGCAAGACAGTCATAGGTGAAGGTTGCGGTAAAACCATGGAGGCCTGCTTCATGTTCGGGTCCATGGGCCAGTACTATCTTGACAAGGATATAGGCAGGGAGGTCTCCCTGGCGGAAGCCACCGCCATCCTGGAAAACTGCCGGGACGCCGGTCTGGTCACCCAGCCTGCCACATCTCAGAACCCCACCGGTATGTGTAACTGCTGTGGGGATTGCTGTGGTGTTCTCAAGGCCCTGAACAAACACCCCAAACCGGCTGAGATGGTTTTTTCAAACCACCTGGCAATGGTCGAAAGCGATGAATGCACGGGATGTGAACAGTGTCTGGAGCGCTGCCAGATGGATGCCATCTTCATGAACGACGACGAACTGGCCCAGGTGAACCCGGACCGCTGCATCGGTTGCGGTCTGTGCGTGACCACCTGCCCGACAGAAGCCATAAAACTGGCACCAAAATCCGAGGCCACGCTACGATTGCCGCCCGTCAACACAGCAGAACAGATGTTGATGATGGCCCAGAAGCGGGGGGTTATTTAAGATTCAGGAGACATTTCCACATCATGCTGTAGAACACGGTAAGTCTGAATGGGATAGTGGAACCCTTTAACCTCAATGGTACCGACTTCCTCACAAGGTATCTCATCATTAACCAGGGCCCACGAAGTATGCGATAGATATATCTCTCCTGGCTCACAGGCCTGTTCCAAGCGGGAAGCAAGATTTGTGTTCAGGCCGATGGCTGAATATTCCATAAAACCTTCGGAACCATAATTGCCCACATTGGCCATACCCGTATGAATGCCGCATCGGATTTCAAAGGGAAATTGGACACCCTGATTCCACCATTTCTCTCGAAGGGTTTTCATCTTCATTTGCATCTCCAGCGCCATACGTAAACACGCTAAAGCATCTCCTCGCTCCCCTTTTGAATCCGGTGCTCCAAAGATTGCATAAATGCTATCCCCGGTAAACTGAGGGATGGTTCCACCCCATGTCCGGACTATCTGAGCCATCTCCCCTAAATATTCATTGAGCAACTTTGCCACATCTTCAGGATCAGAAGCGTCGGTAAATTGGGTGAAATCCTTGATATCGGAAAAGAACATCGTCAACTTTGTTCGCTTGTGAGATAGCTCTGCTGAAAATTCACCCTTGAATATTTTTTCTGTTATATGCGGATCGATGTACTTCGAGATTTGTTCCTGGGCTTTTTTGAGTCTCTTGTTGGTTTCTTCCAAAGCGTTCGACTTTGTGGTAAGCTCCTCTTCGCGCTGCTTCAGGTCCGTAATGTCGGAATAGATTGCGACATTTCCGCCATCCCCGGTCTTGCGTTCAGTGATCAGAATCCACTGACCACCACTACG
>JAOZSO010000003.1:0-27813 GCA_029939655.1 Desulfobacterales bacterium | reverse complement strand
CGGATGGTGGTGGTCAGAACCGATACGTGGGGTTTCAATCCGCTGAAGCGGGATTTCACGTTCCAGAATTTTTCGAAGCCGATATCGGCGCCAAAACCCGATTCGGTGACATGATAGTCGAACAGTTTCAAACCAACACGGTCGGCAATAATCGAAGACTGGCCGACGGCGATGTTGGCAAACGGTCCCGCATGCACCATACAGGGGTTGTATTCGGCGGTACACATCATGGTGGGGTTGATGGTATTGCGCATAAAAGCGGTCATGGCGTTGCCGACTTCGAGGTCGCCGGTGGTCACCGGTTTGCCGTTCTTATCGAAAGCCACCGTGATGTTGTTAAGCCGCTCTTTCAGATCGGCCAGATCGCGGATAACCGACAGTATGGCCATACACTCGGAGCCCACGGCGATCCCGAATTTGGATTGCATGGTGAATCCGTCGAAACGTCCGCCGATACCGATAATGATGTTGCGCAGAGACTGAGCACAAAAGTCGATGATCCAGCCCATCTCCACGCGGGTGGGATCGATGTTCAGGCGCGGCATGCCGGTGAGGCGCTGTAGCTGCTCATCGCTGTAGTTGCGTTCGTGTTGCATACGCGATGTCATTGCCACCATAGCCAGATTGTGCGCATTCATGATGTCGTTGATGTCACCGGTCAGACCCAGGGAAAACTCTGTCATGGGTATCAGCAGTGAGTTGCCGCCGCCCGCGGCAGTCCCTTTCACATTCATAGTCGGGCCACCTGAGGGTTGTCTCAGTGCACCACCCACATTCTTGCCGCGCAGACCAAGGCCTTCCATGAGACCACAGGAAGTGGTACTTTTGCCTTCGCCGAGCGGGGTTGGTGTAATGGCCGTCACTTCAATGTATTTGCCATCGGGTTTGTCCTGCAGGCGGTCGATGATTTTGAGAAAATCAAGTTTTGCCAGCCTGCCCATGGGAAGAATTTCTTCAGGTTTGAGACCGAGTTTGTCCCGCCATTCGTCCGGTGTGGGCATGTTTTTTTCTGCCGCTTCCGAAATCTGCCAGTCAGCCATTTCTACTGCATTGTATGCCATTGGTTCAACCTCCTTCATATTAATGAGTTTCAAGGGATACGCTAAAACAAAGCGTAATATTTTCTATGTGCCGTGGTTTTTCTTGGACAAATCGTTTAACCCTGACTGAGCATCATCGAGGATTGAAGGCCTGTCAGAATTGACTGGCCTAATCGCTATCATGGGAAGATGGCTTTGGCAAGCAATTATCCCGAATATTTCATGAAACGCTCATATTAGGATTCGGGCTAACACGCCTCTCCTAGGCAATGCTGCAGATGATTCATTCGGAAATAAGAACCCTGTTTTTTCATGAGGGTGTCATGGTTTCCGATTTCCAGGATGCTGCCTTTATCGATGACGATGATTTTATCGGCATGTCTCACCGTGGAGAGTCTGTGGGCGATCACCAGAGCGGTTCTTCCCGCCATCAGTTTGGAAAGGGCATCCTGAATGACATCTTCCGTCAGTGAATCGATATAGGATGTGGCCTCGTCCAGGATAATCAATTCCGGACTCCGCGCGAATGCCCGGGCAATGGATATCAGTTGTCGTTCACCACTCGACAAAGCAGTTCCCCCCCTGGTTAAGACAGTGTGGATACCATTCGGCTGTTTTTCAATCAATTCTTTGCAGTTTGCCGCCGTTAGGACACGGGCAATTTCTTTTTCGGAAATATCCTGTCGATCCCGCCAGATATTGGCAAAAACAGTGTCAGTGAACAAAAAGGGATCCTGGGTAACCAGTGCAATTTTGGATCGATATCGTGTTGCAGGGATATTTTTGATATTCTGTCCATTTAAAAGAATGTTGCCGGAGACGGGATCGTAAAATTTCATGATAAGGTTGGCAATGGATGTTTTACCGGAGCCTGTCGCACCAATGATTGCCGTGGTTTCGCCCGCCCGGAGGCTTAAAGATATGCTTTTTAAAACCGGTTCCGACGGTATATAGGAAAATGATACGTTTTCAAGTGCAAGGGATTCTATCTTTTCCACAACATTCAGGTCAGTAGCCGGTTGCACGCTGTCCGATTCGTTTTCAACGCCGTCTATGGAATTGTTTGTATCGAGAATCAGAAAGATTCGCTCAGCCGACGCCAGAGCATTCTGGAGGATGTTGTATTTTTCTGCAAGATCCCGGATAGGTCTGAAAAACATGCGCATATAGGAAATAAATGCCACCAGAACACCGAGGCTGATCTGCCCCTCGAGGACGTTTTTACCGCCATAAAAAATGATAACGGAGACAGTGGCAATCCCGAATACCTCTATAAGAGGCATGAACACGGCCAGAACATTGATTTGACGCATGCCGGCCAGATAGTATTCATGATTCAGTCGGGAAAAATTATCAGCTGCCACTTTTTCCTTGCAAAAGGACTGGATGACGCTGATGCCGTCAATCATTTCCGAAAGGGTAGTATTGATTTCGGCAATCTTTATTCGCAGCGCCCTGAAGGCATCACGGATACGGCCCGAGAAAGCAAGGCTTGTATAAACAACCAGGGGCAGTACCAGAAAAGAAACCAGTGCCAGTTTCCAGTTCATGATGAGCAGGACAGTGGCGATACCCACAAGCAGGAACAGATCTTTAAATACAAGCGATATCACCGAGGTAAATAGCTCATGCATATTCTGGATGTCGTTGGTAATCCGGGTGACGAGGCGACCGACCGGGTTTTGGGTAAAAAAAGATATGGACAGGTGCTGGATGTGGTGGAAGAGATTCAGTCTCAGATCGTTCATCATTCTGTAACCGGTGTATTCCATGATGATTTTCTGCAGGAAATTGAGACCAAAACTGAGGATGATGATTAACAGAAAAATACCACCGAGCCGGCCGATACCGGACAGGTCGTCTTTTCTCAAGACAGCGATATCCTCAGGTTCGAGTCTGGATAGATGCTGGTATGAAATAATGACCCATTGGCCTTTTTTTTCAAACAGGTCGGGATGGTTTTCAAGGACAGTCCGGATCCCGGGGTCTCCTGGTTTTACTTTCAAGTAGCGGGATGGCGCTGCCGTCTTACCCGGTCTCATTTCTTTGAGAACCTCGGTATCCATTTTAGGGACAATGTATTGATCAATGGCGATCTTGGTAACATAGGGGATCGCCAGATCGAGGAGCGTGATCAGCATGACCAGAAAAATAGATACCAGAATCATCAAATGGTATGGTTTCAAAAAGGGAAAAAGCCGTTTGAGAAGTCTTGTGTCATATGACTTCCCCAGTTTTTTTTCTTCAAAGTATCCCATGTCATGTCGCATAATGGATTTCCTGAAGCCGAAACGTACGGGCATAATATTTATCGTTGGCCATCAGTTCTTCATGGGTGCCGTATTCGATGATTTGACCCTTGCTTATAGACATTATCCGGTCCGCAAACCCTAGGGCCGAAATGCGATGAGAGACGATCAGAATTGTTTTTTGGCCTGCTAATGACCGGACGGTGTTGATAATTCTGGATCCGGTATCTGTGTCGACCTGGCTGATGGGGTCGTCCAGAAGCAAAAACGGCCGGTGACTCAGCAGCGCACGTGCCAGTGCGATGCGCTGCTTCTGACCACCGGAGAGAATAATGCCCCTTTCACCCACAACGGTCTCAAAACCGAGTGGGAAAGATTGGATGGTCGTGTAAATAGAGGCCAGTTCGGCCGCTTGTTCGACCTTGTCTCGGGAATATGTCCTGTCGCCCAGGGTGAGATTTTCTGTAATAGTGCCGGCGAACATGAAGGGTTCCTGTGGCACATAAGCGATCTGGGATCTCAGATCGGAAAGACGGAGGGAACGAATATCCACCCCGTCCATGAAAATGTGACCTTCGGTTACATCGTAAAAGCGCAGAACCAGATTCAAAAGGGATGTTTTGCCGCTTCCCGGAGGTCCGATGATACCCAATATTTCCCCTGGATCAAGATCCATCTGGATGTCGGAGAGGGCTGGCGGATCTGTTTTATTATATGACAACCCGACATGATTGAACCGAAGTTGTCCCGTCGCTTTTCGAATAGGGACAGCATTTTTCGAATCAGTGATATCCGGAAGTGTCTGCAAAACGGCATGGATCCGGTCCAGTGAAGCCCGCCCGCGCTGAATGAGGTTGGTCACCCATCCCATGGCCATCATGGGCCATGTCAGAAGGCCTAAATAGCTGATAAAGGCAACAAACTCACCGGCTGTAATCTCCTGCAGAATGGTTTGTCTGCCGCCCAGATATATCACAATGGCCAGGCTTGTGTTCGAAAAAAGAAGCATCAAAGGGAAAAAAGACCCGGTAATAGCCACAAGGTTTAAATTTTTCTGAATATACTTCCCGGACAACTGTTCGATCTGTTGCTGTTCCGTCGTTTCTGTGCCGTACGCTTTGACAATTCGAATGCCGGTCAATCGCTCCCGGACACCTTCGGTCAGGTCTGCGAAAGACCCTTGGACATCTTGATATCGCCGATGCATCTGCCGGCCGAAAAATCGAGTTCCCAAGACGATGAACGGCATCGGTATCAGGACAAAAAGCGTCAGACGAACATTAATATAGGCCATGAAGCCGATGGCGGCGGCGCCCAGGAAAATGGCATCGTTCAGCGCGACCATGCCCATCCCGGTTGCCATGCGTATCTGCTGGATGTCATTGGTTGCCCGTGCCATGAGATCACCGGTCTGGGTTTTGTCGAAATAGGTGGTCGAGAGGGTTTCTATATGGGTAAAAAGCTGGTTGCGAAGGCCTTCCTCGACGCGTCGGGATGTCCCCAGGAGACAGCGTCGCCACAGGTATCGGAAAAGGCCTATGGCAATACCGATACCGCTGATATAAGCGGTGTAAACCACCAGACCGTTTATATCGATTTGAAACGCCGTCAGGTCGTCGATGACTCGCTTGATAATTCGTGGCACAAAGAGTTGTAACAGGTCAACCAGGATCAAGCATAAAAATCCCATCAAAATAAGTCGTCGGTTTTCAACAAAATAGGGTTTTATCAGTTGCACGGGTGTCATTCGTATGTTCCAAAGTTTAGATTCCCTGCGTTTATGCGCAGGGAATCTAAACTTATTACATGATTCTTCAAAAAGGTGCAATCATACTTGTTTTGAGGCATAAAATACAACCGGTCAACCGCTTGAAGACATTGACTTTCAGGCTGTTGCTTGTTAAGGTGTTTTCTTATGGAGCTAGGAAATGTTGTGGAATTTATTGATCGTCAAAAGATGGTCTGTGCGGTCATTTTAGAAATAAAAAAACTGAGGTTGCGCCTTTTGACCGAAGCCAATCGTGAAGTCACGCTTTCGGCCGATCGGTTGACACACCGATGCAACCGCCATCTGGAGCTTTCCTTGGGAAGGGAGATATTGGTGGAGACTCTCAAGGAAATCTCCAGCAGGCGAAAAGCATTGATCGAGCATGTGGACGTCAAAGAATTATGGGAAGTTCTGAACTCTGAGCAAGAATGGATTGATCTCGAGACCATGACCGAATTTTGTTTTCCCGAGAACCCTTCTGCAGATCATGAATCCGCAGTGGTTAGGGCTTTTTTTAACAACAGGCGTTATTTTAAATTTAATGGCAGCCGATTTTTCCCCCATTCCGAGGAAAAAGTCATCCAGTTGGACAATCGGGATAAAGAAAATGCACGTATCGAGCGGATCGTTACCAACGGTAGCCGCTGGATAAAACATCTCATCCATAATGAGACTCTCTCCCCGTTAGATCTTTCAGAAGATGAGCAGAAGGATATCATAGAAATATTGACGTTGGCCTACCTGAATCAAAAGGAAAGTCGATACTACTCACTGGGCAAAAAGATCCTCAAGGGGGTGGGTATCGGCATGGAGGACAGTAGACTTCTTCAGGTTTTTGTCAACCTCGGCGTATGGGACAAGGATGAAAATCTGGATCTCATTCGACATGGCATATCACCTGATTTTCCTGAAGATGTCAAGGGAAGTGCCGAGAGGCTGGTAAAAGACGCCTATTACTCAAACACCGAAACCACCTACGGGACCAAACGCGTCAATTTAACGGATCTTCCTCTGATAACCATAGACGGACAGGCAACCATGGATTATGACGATGCCCTGAGTATCGAGAAATCGAATGACCATTATCGACTGGGTATCCATATTTCTGATGTGGCGCATTTTATAAAAAAAAACAGCCTGGTTGACAAGGAGGCTGTCAATAGAGCTAGTTCCATCTATACGCCGGATAGGAAAATACCCATGATTCCTCCCGGTCTTGCCGAAGGTCTCTGCAGTCTGAAGGCAGGTGAGCTTCGACCGGCCATCAGCACATTTGTACAGATCGGCAGTTATGGTAATATTGTCGATGTCGAGATTGTGCCGAGTCTGATTACCGTGCAACGGCAACTGTCCTACTATGATGTCAATACAGTTACCGATGAAGACGAAGAGATCCGGATGCTCTATGATATCGCTAAAAAGTTCCGGCAGAAACGACTCGCACAGGGAGCGCTCCAAATCACCCTTCCTGAAATCAATATATGGGTTAACCAGGATGGGAGTCCCGCCGTCAGCAGAATCAACCGGGAAAGCCCCGGCAGAATGCTGGTGGCGGAGTTGATGATAATGGCCAACTGGCTTATGGCCAAATTTTTATCCGATCACCAGGTACCGGCGATTTTCAGATCTCAGCCGGAGCCTCGGGGACGTCTTTTTAAAAACAATGAGGGCACACTTTATCAAAACTGGGCGCAGCGAAAATTGCTCAATCGATTTGCCCTGGGACATGAGGCCCATCATCATGCCGGCCTGGGCTTAGAAGCCTATGTGACCGCAACGTCGCCTATTAGGAAATATTTCGATTTGGTGACGCAAAGACAGATAAGGGCTGTTCTGGGTCTTGACAAACCCTACTCAAAAGAGGAAATTAATTATTTGATCCAGACGCTTGGAGTAACCATGGGCGTTGTTTCACGGATTCAGTACAACCGCAACCGGTACTGGCTTCTCAAGCATCTCGAGAAGTTGATTGGCGAAAGGACAGAGGCTATCGTCATCAGCAAAAAACGAAATGCGTATTCAATCCTTCTAAAAGACTTTATGCTGGAGTGCGATCTATCGTTTTCCAGCGGAATTGATTTGAAACCCGAAGATCTGGTGCGGGTCAAAATTCAGCAGGTCAATGCCAGAAAGAATATAATCGCGGTTTTTATCGGATAAAGGATAGGGATTGTCTCGGCGCCGGCAAGCAGGAGTCCAACGAATGAAAAAAAATACATATCTTTGTTGTCTGCTGATGGGGTTCTTTTTTCTATGTCCGGCACGCGTTGTTATGGCGGAAGAATCTGCGATGGGCCAGGTTAAAAAGGTGACCGGCCTCATGGAGATTCAAAGAGCCAAACAGACAACCCGGCTGGTTGCCCGACGTGATACAGAAGTATTTTTTGGAGATACCATCACCACGGGAGATGATAGTGAAGGACTTATCAAGCTGGTTGATGAAAGCATCATTCGTGTCCACGCCAACAGCAAGATTGTTTTGAACACCATGATATCACCGGTGGAAAAGAAACATTCGGTGCTGCTTTTTTTCGGTAAATTATGGAATAAAATCAGTAAGAAAGCACTGCGAAGAAAAGTTTTTGAAGTTCAGACACCCACAGCCGTTTGTGGTGTCAGGGGGACGGACTTCGAAATAGCATCTTATGAAGACGGCACCATGCTGGTACGGGTGAATTCAGGTGAGGTCGAGGTGGACAATGAGGTAGTCCGGGAGACGCTTGCTTCCAACCAGGGCACTCAGGTTTCCTTCGAACAAAAAAAGATTCGGGTCGAGCCTGATTTCCAGCCTGACTGGGACCGGGATCAGGCAAGATCAAGGGAAAACCTTCTGGGGGATGGTGAGAAGTACGGTGGCTACGTGCATGATGAAATTTACAAGAGAAAGGACCACTTGAAGACGCTTGTGGATCGCTTATCAGACTTGATGGCCACAAAGGAACAGCTTAAACAAAAAGCCGTCCAAGCAAAAGAAAATGGGGATGTCGCAGCATATGAATCCTATCTTATAGAAATTGAAAAAATCAACGATGAGCATATGGAACTGAACCGGAAGATCGCCTATTATGGACGAAGACTGGAGTGCCATTTTGGACTCTTTTCTCGCTATGGTGATCTTGCAAAAGATCCGGAAATTTCAAAGCGCTTCAAGGGGCGTGAATATATTTTGAACCAACTGGATGATATTGAAATGGTTTATGCCGAGTTTAATGTCATGATCGAAGAAGGGATGAAAATGTCTATGGAAGACATGGATGATCTCATGGATGAAATGCGTGATAAAATGAAAACATTCAAGGAGCAGGGAAATAAGAGCAACCTGTTCGAAGAGATGAACTAATATGGGTATACAGGAGAGAAAAGGAAGAGAAAAGGAAAGAAGACGCCAGCAGATCATTGTTGCGGCAAAACGCGTATTTTCAAAGAGGGGCTTGAGAAAAACAACCATGGAAGATATTGCCAATGAATCCGAGTTGAGCCCTGGGACGCTTTATCTTTATTTCAAAAACAAAGAAGAGCTGTATGCATCTCTTTCCCTGAGGATTCTGCAATTTCTGAGCATTCGCGTTGCGCAGGTGATTCAGAATTCCGGCGAGGACCCGTCTGAAAAGCTGGACAGACTCATCGAGGCTATGTACGAGGTATATGAGTTCGATCCGATGGTCATTATCAATATGTTTCATCTTCAATCCAGTGAAACGTTAAAAAACCTTTCGCCGGAACTGTTGACGGAGATAAAGACGTTGTCAAAAAAGGCGCTGGGCCATATTGCCGGTATTTTTAAGGAGGGCATCGAGCAGGGTGTCTTTATCGACCGCCATCCAACCGCACTTGCCGATATTTTCTGGTCTTTGTTTTCAGGCGTTATTTTATGGGAAGCAAGCAAAAATGTCATCAACCCGGACAAGGATTATTTGAAGTCGACACTTGCAGTTGCTTTCGATCTGTTTTGCCGGGGCATAAAAATATAAGGCTTTTTCCCCATTGTTTATGCTTGACTCAAAATTTTCTATTTCTTATATTGTCCAATGGTGTGTTAAAAAACCATAATCCTTTGTTGCCGCCATGAAATTTTTATTAAAAATCGCCAAAGGAATCGATGTCCTCAATGAATGGGTCGGCCGGGGTGTCGCCTGGGTCACTTTAGGCCTGGTGCTGGTCATTTTTGTCGATGTGGTCATGCGCTACATGTTCCGCACCAGTTTTGTCTTTACCCAGGAACTTGAGTGGCATCTGTTTGCGTTTATATTTCTCATCGGGGCGGGTTACACACTTCTTCACGACGGGCATGTTCGGGTGGATGTTCTGTATCAGCGTCTCGGTACCAAAGGCAAGGCCTGGATCAATCTTGTGGGTGTCCTCTTATTTCTTTTCCCCGGCTGTATCATGATCATCGTTACATCCTTTAAATTTGTCTACACCTCTTGGGCAATCATGGAAGGCTCGCCTGATCCGGGCGGTGTCCCCTTCCGATTCATCGTAAAAGGAACCCTTCCCGTTGGTTTCTGCCTCCTGTTGCTGCAAGGGACATCTCTCGGCATCCATAGCCTCCTGCAGATATTGGGAATCGAAAAGACAGAGGCGGTCAATTCCTGATGGAATATCTTCCTGCCTGGATGTTTCTGGCTTTGACCATTCTGCTGATGGCCGGGTTCCCCGTAACCTTTACGCTCCTGGGAACCTCCCTCTGCTTTGGATTGATCGGGTTCGGCTGGGATTTTTTCAACCTGCTGCCGTTGAGAATCTGGGGCAGGATGACCAATGTGACCCTGATCGCCGTCCCCCTGTTCGTGTTTATGGGGGTTATGCTGGAACGGTCGGGCCTGGCGGAAGACCTCCTCAATACCATGGGTATCCTCTTCGGACGTGTTCGCGGGGGATTGGCCATATCCGTTGTTATTGTGGGTGCCTTGCTTGGCGCATCAACCGGCATTGTTGGTGCCACGGTTGTCACCATGGGACTGCTGGCGGTTCCCACCATGTTAAAACGTGGATACCAAAAAGAGCTCGCCACAGGGACGGTTTCCGCTTCCGGCACGCTTGGCCAGATTATTCCCCCCAGTATCGTTCTTGTTCTTATCGGTGACATCGTCGGTGTTTCCGTCGGTGACTTGTTTATGGGTGCGCTCCTCCCGGGGCTTATTCTGGTGGGACTCTTTATCTTTTATATCGCCATCGTCGCTTTTTTTCGCCCCGAGATAGCGCCGGCTATCCCACGGGAAGAGATCCAGGGAATTTCCGGCAGGCAGTTGTTGGCCATGGTCGGCAAAGCCATGTTTCCACCACTTTTTTTAATGGTTGCCGTCCTGGGATCGATTTTTGCCGGTATTGCATCTCCCACAGAGGCTGCTGCGGTGGGCGCGGTGGGTGCTACCGTGCTGACATTGATCAATAGAAAATTTTCCCTCAATATGCTGAGGGAGGTCATGCGTACCACCGTGAAGCTCACCTGTATGGTCTTCATAATCTTGTGTGGCGCAGCTGCATTTGGACTGGTTTTTCGCGGTCTTGATGGTGATACGCTCGTTCGAGAATTTTTGAGCGGCCTGGCCGGTAAGTATTCCCACGGCATGGTACTGGCCATTGTCATGGGGTTTATCTTTGTTATGGGTTTCTTTCTCGATTTTATCGAAATAACATTCATTCATGTTCCGGTGCTGGCACCGATTATGATCGAATTTGGATTTGATCCCATCTGGTTTTGTGTTTTACTGGCAGTTAACCTGCAGACATCATTCATGACGCCACCATTTGGATTTTCCCTGTTCTATCTGAAAGCGGTAACGCCCCCTGAAGTTACAACCGGCGATATATATCGGGGGATTATTCCTTTTGTCATTTTTCAACTTATAGGTTTGACGATCGTTGTATTGTTTCCACAGCTTGCCACATGGCTCCCCAAACTGGTTTACGGTCCTTGATACTCGGGGCGAAAATGCAATAGAGTTTTATTCATGGCTTAGCAAAGAACCATGTTTTCCTTATATAGCCTGTTATCTTCGGCACCTGTTTGAGACGTGCCGGTTAAACTTCATCTTATCTGATTTAAGGAGGAATTATGGAAAGACGTGATTTTCTGAAAAAGGCGGGTGTTGGTACAGCTGTGGTCGTTGGAGCTGGTGCTGCATTGTCAACGGCCATAGTGGGATGCGGTAAAGGCGATCAGGCAGAGGTTGAGAAACTTAAAAGTGAAGTCGAAGAATATAAGGGGAAACTGGCTACCTTAACCCAAAAGAAATTCAAATGGAAAATGGTCACCACATGGCCCCCCGGACTGGACGTGCTTCAGGAGGGTTGTGTACGCCTGGCAAAAAGAATTGGTGAGCTGTCCGATGGGAAACTGGAGATTCAGGTATTTGCAGCCGGCGAGTTGGTGCCGGCCATGGAGAGCTTTCAGGCGGTGTCGGATGGTACGGTTGAGGTGGGAAGCGGCGCGTCCTATTACTGGGCTGGGAAAGAACCGGCAACCCAGTGGTTTTCGGCGGTACCCTTTGGCTTGAATGCCCAGGGGATGTCGGCATGGTTTCATGGTGCAGATGGGTTGAAGTTGTGGGAAGAAGTCTATGCGCCCTTTAACCTCATCCCGAGACCGGGTGGGTCAACCGGGGTGCAGATGGGGGGTTGGTTCAACAAAAAAATCAATTCCATCGACGATTTTAAGGGTCTAAAAATGAGAATACCCGGCTTGGGCGGAAAAGTTATCGCCAAGGCCGGCGGAACCGTTGTCCTGCTTCCGGGTGGGGAAATTTTCACGTCCCTGGAGCGGGGCGTTCTCGATGCCACCGAGTGGGTTGGGCCGTTGCACGGCCTGCGGTTTGGTTTCTACAAGGCTGCCAAATATTACTATTATCCGGGATGGCATGAACCCGGGACCTATCTGGAATATTTTTTCAATAAAAAGGCCTATGAGTCGCTTCCCAAGGATCTGCAGCACATTGTCGATGCTGCTTGTATGGAAAACGAGCTCTGGGTGCTTGCCCAGTTCGATGCCCGCAACGGGGCAGCTCTGCAGACATTGATCCATAAACACAAGGTGCCGGTGGTTCCTTTTCCCGATTCCGTACTCAGCGCGTTGATGCCTATGGCCGAAGCGGTTGTCGAAGAAGAGGCAGCCAAAAGCCCCATGGCTACAAAGGTCAACGCGTCCTTTAAAAAGTTCTCGAAGGAGGTCGGGACCTGGGGAAGCATTTCGGAAAAAGCCTACTATAACGGCATCATGAAGAAATATTCGTTGAAAGGATAGCGACCAGGATTCTTCAACCTAGGTTCAAGCCGGTTGGATTAACGATCCGAAGATGATAAAGTCAATAGTTTCAGTTAGTTTTTTGATTCTATTGGCTTTATTTGCATTAAAATCGAATACAACAGGCAGAATGTATCATGGAAGATCAGGATAAAGCAAAAACGCAATTCATCCATGAAGTCGAAAAACGTACGGCAGAATTGTTGAAAACAAACGAGCGACTAAAGCGGGAAATAGAAGAAAGAAAACGAGCCCAGGAAGCGCTGGGGGAACAAAAGGATTTCCTGAATACGCTGCTTGAGACCATCTCCAATCCGGTATTTTACAAGAATACACGCGGCAGGTATATCGGATGCAACAAAGCTTTTGAGTTCTTCACCGGCAGGTCGCGTTCTGATATCGTAGGAAAGACGGTCTACGACATGGGGCCCAGGGAAATTGCCGACAAGTACTACGAAAAGGATTTAGAGCTCTTCGAAAAACCGGGAAAACAGCGCTACGAGTGGAAAATAGAAAATCCCGAAGGTGTGCTGAGAGATGTCATTTTTGACAAGGCCACCCTCAAAGACACTAGCGGCCATGCCGTCGGTCTGATCGGTGTTATCTCGGATATAACCGAGCGCAAGCGCTCGGAAGAGGCACTTCGAAATCTTTCTCAAATGCTCCTAAACGCCCAGGAAAATGAACGGAAAATGATCTCTTATGAACTGCACGACAGCATCGCCCAAAGCCTTTCCTCCCTGAAAATAGACTGTGATACATTTTTCGACAACCAGCCGGCGATTTCTCATGAGCTAAAAGAAAAGATGGTTAAAAATTCCGAGCTGATCGGGCAGGTCATTCGAGCTGTTCGAGATCTTTCATACGGGCTGCACCCACCAAGTCTGAATCAAATGGGTATTATCCAGACTATCTCCCAGCTTTGTGAGGATTTTTCCGAGAAAACAGGGCTGGGTGTTGACTTTACACCCACTGGAATGAGTGGCTTAAAGCCCGATGAAAGAATGGGAATCAACCTTTACCGATTGGTTCAGGAGGGACTCAACAATGTCAGGAAACATGCATATGCCGACCATGTGTCGGTAAGCCTGATTGCATCACACCCAAACATCATTCTCCGCATTAAAGACGATGGAAAAGGGTTTGATGTTAAGGCGCGGGAAGCTGCATTCGATGGGGAAAAGAAGATGGGCCTTCGAAGTATGGCGGAAAGGGTCGGTTTGCTGCAAGGTCGGATGAAGATTAAATCAGCCCCTCTGCAAGGCACCAAAATTATTATTAAAATCCCTCTTACGAAAGGCAAAGGAAATGACGGTTCAAAAAACACGCCTCATAATAATTGACGACCATCCTCTTTTTCGCGAAGGTCTTAAAACGATTTTAAATCAAAAGTCCAAGTATGAAGTGGTTGGGGAAGCAGGCTCGGGGCGAGAGGGCCTTCAGATGGTTAAAAATCTCAAGCCGGATCTGGTCTTGCTGGATTTGTCCCTGCCGGACATACGGGGTCTTGATCTGATCCGTGATATACTGAAGGCCTCCCTCAAAACCCGCACATTGATCGTCAGCATGCATTCCAAAATAGACTATATCGTCAAAGCGTTTCAACATGGCGCCATAGGTTATATTGTTAAAGAATCGGCCGCAGAGACGCTTTTGAATGGAATTGAACATGTTCTAAAAGGCAATTTTTATATGGATACATCGGTTTCCCAGCAGGTGGTAAAAAAGCTTGCAGGATTGCCCGCAAAGGAGGCGCTTTCGACAAACCCCGGTTACGAGGCATTGACTCCTCGGGAGCAGGAGGTTATGGCTCTTCTGGCTGAAGGAGTGACGGCAAACCAAATTGCCGACCAGCTTTTTATCAGTCCAAAAACGGCTGAAAATCATCGCTCCAATATAATGCGGAAACTTGGTCTACACAGCAGTATCGAACTTGTACGCTATGCTGTAAAGATTGGACTTATCGACACCGATCTCTGGAAATAGCAAACCCACAACACAATGAAATAGCCCTTCATCAAGATATCAGCAAATCAAGCATCTCTCCGACGAATAGGAGAAACTCCCTTGAAGGAGTTTTCCCTATACAAATTAAGGTTTCCACCCTATGGACAAACCGATGAAAGTCGGTATTAATATTCATACCGATTAAGGAGGTTTTCATGGAACAGCCGGTCATCAATTATGAAACCTTGATTCGCATCACCAAGGCTATCTCCACGATCCGGGACCCGGAGGAGATTGTCCTGATTACCGTAGAGGGCGTCACACACGCTTTAAACGTAAAGGGTTGCACTTTGTTTTTGTTCAGTACCAGGATCGATGAACTTAGACTCGCCGGCAGCTACGGGCTGAGCGACGAGTATCTAAACAAAGGACCCATCAGCGCCCTTGAATCGATTGCGTCATCTCTTAAGGACGGCCAACCCGTGGGCATTTTCGACGTCTCAGAGGACCCACGGATTCAGTACCCTGAAGCCGCGACAAAGGAAGGCATCTCCTCGATTCTTTCGGCCCCGATCATCATCGGAGAAACACTGATAGGGTGTATGAGAGTCTACACCGCAGATCCTTGGGAGTTCAGTTTGAATGATGTAAGTTTTATCCAAGCCGTTGCTCAGATGGTCGGCATGGCTATAGAACTGTGCCGGATTAACAAGGGACTCAAGGACAGCATCGACATTTTAAAAACGATGCGGGACCCAAAAACATTGAAGGATAAGAGACGAACGCCGTACGAAGGTGTCCCCAAGAGCTTCCCTAAGGAAATAAGGCTTTAAAAGGAGGTATCATGTATCAATCTATTTTAGTGCCTTTAGACGGTTCTAAACTCGCAGAGGCCATCCTTCCGGAAGTAGAAGAACTTGCCGCGCTTTTGAAAGCGCGACTGCATTTAGTCATGGTTAGTCGCGTAAATGTACTACCTGGCCTTGATCCAACCGACAGTCAGGTCAGGGTAATTCATCGCGCACAGGAATATTTAGAAAAGCTGGAAGAACGGCTGTCAGTCAGAAATATTGACATTGAACCACATGCGCCTTACGGAGATGCAGCTGAAAAAATTCTGGAAGTCTGCCGGCGCCATGATATCGACCTGATTGCCATGTCAACCCACGGCCGCAGCGGTATCGGCCGCTGGCTTCTCGGAAGTATCGCTGATAAAGTCGTGCGTCACAGTGAAAAACCGGTCCTGCTCCTTCGTGCACGCAATACGGATGCCGGTTCTTCTGAAAGATAACGGTGAGAGAAAAACCGCAACTCACAGAAAGTGACGACTCCCATGAAACATACAAGTTCAAAACAGGTTGCCAAAAAAATATTAGCACGGTTGGATGTTCAGATTAACGGAAACAGACCCTGGGACATACAGGTAAATAACCCGGAATTTTTTAACAGGGTTTTGGCGGGAGGTTCTCTTGCTCTGGGAGAAAGCTATATGGACGGCTGGTGGAGTTGTGAAGCTCTCGATCAGTTTTTTGACAAAATCCTGAGCACAAGGATTGACAAGCAAGTAAAAAAAGAAAAGCATATTTTGTCGGTCATTTTAAGAGCGAAGATCATAAATGCCCAAAGTAAGTCAAAGGCATATATCATCGGAAAGCGGCATTATGACATCGGCAACCGCCTTTTTTCTATTATGCTGGATAAAGGGATGAACTATTCTTGTGGATATTGGGAAAAAGCGACAACACTAGACCATGCTCAAGAAGGCAAGCTGGATTTAATTTGCCAAAAATTGTTGTTAAAACCAGGCATGACTGTTTTAGACATCGGATGCGGCTGGGGCGGGTTTGCCAAATGGGCAGCCGAAAAATACGATGTTAAGGTCCTTGGTATAACCGTGTCTCGGGAGCAGGTGAAATTCGCTAAAGAATACTGCAAAGAGCTTAATGTTAGAATTGAGCTTCGGGATTATCGTGACCTAAAGGAAAAATTTGACCGTATTGTTTCGATAGGTATGTTCGAACACGTGGGGTCCAAAAACTACAAGACATTTATGAAAGTGGTCCGCCGCTGCTTGAAAGCAGACGGTCTGTTTTTGTTGCATACAATTGCAGGAAACACTTCCGTACATTCGTTGGATCCATGGATTAGTAAATATATTTTTCCGAATTCGATGCTACCATCAGCAAAACAAATTTCTTCGGCCTCCGAGAGAATACTGGTGCTTGAAGATTGGCATAGCCTTGGACAATATTATGATCAAACCTTGATGGCCTGGCACCATAATTTCACAAAAAACTGGGAGAAAGTTAAAGATCGGTATGATAAAAGATTTTATCGTATGTGGACCTATTACCTTCTTTCATGCGCGGCCGGTTTCAGATCTCGAAGGAATCAGTTGTGGCAGATTGTGTTTTCGAAAAAGGGAATTAGAGGCGGGTATCAATACAGGCGCAAACATTTTATCGGGCACGATCCTGTTTGAAAGGCGATACAATAAAAAAAATCCGAAGCACCAATATCGAAATCCAAAACAATACCGAATGACCAAAATTCGAATGTTCAAAACAGATCGCCCTTAAGCTCGTACACAATGTTTAGATCATTTGAACATTTACTATTCGAATTTGTTTCGAATTTCGATATTCGGATTTTGGATTTCAAACAACCTGGAATGTAGCAGGTCCCTTTAGGGCACTATCAGTGCCGGGCCCTTTGGATCCGGGTATCTACTCCTTGGGATGACAATCAATGCAACCTGTGGGTCCACTGCTCTGGACCGGTGTCATTACGGAACGGTATGAATTTTCAATCGCTTTGTTTTGTTGTTTGATTTCTTTATGGCACCCGATACAGGCGCTGTGATATGCGGCTTTATAATATCGGCTGGATAGCTCAGGATCAGCTTTGTTTCCTTCCACCTTTTTGGGAATTGTCGCTATATCATGGCAGTCTGTGGCCATGCAGGAAAGTACAGGTGTCTCTCTGTCCCATTTGTGATGGCACGTGCCACACGTGTAGCTGAAATGGGTTGCATGGGGAAACATGACAGCAGCCCTTTTAGATTCAATCTGATCGGGCGGTTCGATAACAATTGTACCCATGGGAATGCACATGCTTTCCCCGGATTCCCCGGCGATGACCAGACCGAAACTGAATATCGCAAGTATGGCAACTCCTACCATCAACAGGTAACGTTTCTGCATCCATATCCCCCTTGAGATTCAGGAAAAATCTTGTCTGCTATAATACGTCTTTAAAGAACTTTCAATAAAAAACTCACCCTACGCGACATATTGTTGCTTTCAGAAAAATAACGAAACAGCCTTTCTATTGACATCAGCACCAGATTGACATAAAAATCCAGATCTTTGATAGGGAAACCCTGGATGGGCGAAATGGTGCAGAAAGCCAACAAACCGGTTAGTTCGGCAAGGATCTGTTTGCTCAGTATCCTGTGTCTGTTTTTGTGGACGGGCTGTGAGGATTCCAATAGCCCAAAAACGGTTGCACGCGGGGATCAGGCACATTCTGAGAAATCGCCGGACAGAATTATTGTCCATCTCTATTTTTCAGACAGTGATAATTCTTTTTTGATTTCAGAGGAAAGATCTCTTTCAGCCCGGATCCGCCCTGAAGCGTTGGGTTTTCAGATTATGAATGCCTTGCTGGAAGGACCCAAGCAGACTCTGGAACGGACGATTCCAGAGGGGACGCTTCTGAGAGGGTTCTACATTTTGCAGAATCATACCGCTTACGTGGACCTGTCTCGCGAGATTCGGGAACACCATCCGGGGGGCGCCAAGTCAGAATTGATGACAATCTATTCCATAGTGAATTCGTTGATTTTAAATATTCCGGAAATTGAAACCGTGAAAATTCTGGTTGAAGGAAAAGAGGAGACAACACTCGCAGGACATGTGGATCTCCGTTTTCCATTCCGAGCCAACATGCTATTTGTGAGATGAAAAAAACCAATAAAATAGACAAGATACGAAACATAGGTATTATCGCCCATATCGATGCCGGCAAGACTACGGTCACCGAAAGGGTCTTATACTACACTGGAAGCTCACATAAAATGGGTGAAGTTCATGATGGTGAAGCCACCATGGACTGGATGCCCGATGAGCAGGAAAGAGGCATTACCATTACGTCAGCCGTAACAACCTGCCAATGGAGAGGTTTTGAAATTGGTATCATCGACACACCTGGGCATGTCGACTTCACTATTGAAGTTGAACGTTCTTTACGGGTGTTGGACGGTGCGGTGGGTGTATTCTGTGCCGTGGGTGGTGTCGAACCACAATCCGAAACCGTATGGCGCCAGGCAGACAAATATTTCGTTCCCAAGATAGCCTTTGTCAATAAACTTGACAGGATCGGTGCCGATTACTTCGGCACAATTGATATGATGAGAGAAAGGTTGAAGGCGAATCCACTGATCATACAGTTTCCCATCGGTAGTGAAGATAAGTTCCGAGGGGTCATCGACCTGATTCAGATGAAACAGATCGTATGGGATGACGATACACTGGGAGAGACCTTCGATTCTGAACCCATCTCATCCGAATGGGTGGAAGCGGCACAAAAACATCGCGAAAAGATGATGGAGATGCTCGCGGAAGTCGATGATGATATCATGGAAGCTTATCTTTCAGAAGAAATCATCGATGAATCCATGTTAAAGGGCGCTATTCGACGTGCAACAATCGATTTGAAAATTGTGCCGGTATTATGCGGTGCAGCGCTCAAGAACAAAGGCATTCAACCGCTTATTGATGCAATCGTCGATTTTTTACCCAGCCCGGCAGACATCCCGCCCATGAAGGGAACAGATCCGGAAACCGGTGAGTACAAGGAGTGTGCCGCCCTGGATTCCAAACCGCTATCGGCAATCATCTTCAAGGTTTCCATGATGGAGGGCCGTAAGCTTTCGTTTGTCCGGGTCTACAGCGGAAAATTGAATACCGGGGGGGAAGTCTACAATCCAAGCCGGAAGATAACTGAAAAGCTGAGCAGGATTCTGAGGATGCATGCCAATAAGCGGGAACGGATCAATGCTGCCGGGGCCGGCAGCATCGTTGGTGTCGTCGGTTTGAAAGATTCCTCAACAGGGGAAACACTTTGTACGAAAGAGAATCCCATTTTGCTGGAAAATATCGATTTTTATGAACCGGTTATTTCGGTGGCGGTGGAACCCAAGACCCACGCGGACCAGGAAAAACTGGATGAGGTCCTAAAAAAATTCATAGCAGAGGATCCGACGCTGGATGTCAAAGAGGACCAGGATACCGGCCAGACAATTCTATCGGGCATGGGTGAACTGCACCTGGAAATCATTATCAGTCGGATGCTTCGGGAATTTAAAACCAGTGTGAGTGTCGGGAAACCTCAGGTCGTCTACAGAGAAACCATCGAAAAGGCAGCAGAAGGTACGGCTGTTTTTGACAAGGACGTGGCTGGACAGAGGCATTTTGGTGAGGTCAAGTTGAAGATCAGCCCTCTGCCCCGTGGAACCGGAAACAGCTTTGCCGCCAGACTCCGGAATGAGGAAATTCCGGATATCTTTATCCCGGCGATTGAAGCAGGCGTCTTGGAGTCTCTTGAAAGCGGTGTCCTCATGGGTTATCCTGTTGTCGATGCGGAAGTGGATCTCATCGGTGGTTCCTTTAAAGAGTCTGTTGGGTCGGAGCTGGCGTTCAGGGTGAGCGCTTCCATGGCCTGTAAGGCGGCACTGTCCAGTGGTGATCCATTTCTCCTTGATCCCATCATGGCGGTGGAACTGTTTGTTCCCGAAGCCTTTATGGGGGATGTCATTGGCGATTTAAGCGCACGCGGGGGAAAGATCGAATCGATCGCTTCTAAAATCGGTCTTCAGGTGATCAGCGCCATCATCCCGCTGGTTCAGATGTTTGGCTATTCAACATCATTAAGATCGGCCACGCAGGGCAGGGGAACATTTTCCATGCAGTTTTCTCACTTTGATCGCAGTGACTCCAAGCACTAACCCAAGTGTAAGCTGTTCTTTATTTCATGTTTAGCGCTTGGCTATTTTTTTGACCCGCTTGAGCATGGTTTCAATCTCTTTTTTTTGTTTCGGATCGGTAGTGAGGGGCAGCGCTTTTTCCAGATGGACGGCTGCCGTTTTCCAGCGCCCTTTCAATTGGTTATATTTACCGAGATAATAATGTGCTTCCCCTATATTTTCCTGCATGCCGTATACGTTACCAAGGAAAAGGTATATTTCTGGTTCCTTTGAGTTTCTTTTCAGAATCGTGTTGAAACCATCGATGGCTTTGTCCAGGTTTCCGAGTTCCATGTGGGTCCGGGAAAGGTAGAAAAGGCTTTCGTTGTCTTCGGGCGCCAGTCCGACTGATCCCTCAAGTGCCTGGAGCGCTTTCGGGTATTGACCTTCTAAAAAATAGATGCGTCCCAGTTCCTTCAACATGACCGGATTGAGAGCATCTTTTTCCAAAGCTTTCTTCAAATAAAGTACGGAATTCCGATAATCATCGATCTGTGCCAATGCCAGCGCCTTGCCATAGAGTGCTATGGTGTCCCCGGGATGGGCTTTTAACTGAGAATCAAACGCTGCCAGTGCGGTCTCCCCATTACTGTATTTCCCTGACAGTGTTGCCCGCACAAAACGAAATTCATCTTTATCGATATATCTTCGGTTTATTTCCGACAGCTGATTACTCGCCACATGGGCGTCGATATATCCTATACGTTCTTCAGAAGCAGGGTGGGTCATGAGATAATTTGGGACCTGGTCTGTTCCAAACCACTGTTTATCCCGCATTTTTTGAAGCGACGTGAGGAGGCCTTTACTGCTATAGCCGGCGCGGGAGAGATAATCAAAGGCCAGCTGATCTGCCTGCAGTTCATCCTCACGACTGAAGGCGAGGGACGCCGACTGTCCGGCTGCCATGGATCCTACGACAACAGCGTTTCCAAGTGCTGCAGAGCCGCCGCCACCGATAAGTATTCCTGCGGCAATACCCGCCAGTGTTGCCAGCCCGATTTTGGGGGCGCGGTCTACATTCTGGGAGATGTGTCGGCTGACCACATGGGCGATTTCATGTGCCAGTATTCCGGCGAGCTCCTCTTCGCCATCAAGTGCTTCCAGGAGGCCACTGTTGATAAAAATATGGCCTGCCGGAGTCGCAAAGGCATTGTAAACATGCTGCTTTACGATGTAAAACCGATATTTAAAAGGCTGGGACGGCATGCTTGAAAGGATGTTTCTTCCGACCTTGTTCACATATCCGACCACAAAGGGGTCCTTGATGAGGTTAAACTGTTTTTTGATAACACGCAGAAACTCTTTGGATAATTCTTCTTCCTGCTGTATTGTAATTGAATAGACCGCCGGCGACACGGTCAGATGAACGAGGAGAAATACGATGGTTAATCGTGCTATAGTTTTGCAGCAATTCTTCATGGTTAAAATACTATCAAAGATTTAAATGGCTATCAACCTTTCCCTTTACCCAGACGATTTGCTGACATATAAAGGGAACTAAAGAATTCCTCGTCAATTTTCATGAAATGTTCGGGTTAAACGGCTCTCCCCTTTTCAACGCCGTATTTTTGTGATAGACGCACTGTCATGACGCAAACATTATGCATTGTAAACCAGAAAGGTGGGGTTGGTAAGACGACCACGGCTGTAAACTTGGCGGCATCGCTGGCCGTGGCCAATAAAAAGACGCTCCTGGTGGATTGCGATCCTCAGGCGAATGCTACCACCGGACTGGGTATTGATAAAAGCAGCTTGGAACAGACGTTATACCACGGCTTGATCGGACAGGCTTCGGCTAACAGCATTGTGATCGACAGTGAAATAGCGCTACTCAAGATCATACCCTCTCGTGTCGAATTGATCGGTTTTGACATCGAGATGCTGAACACGAAAGAGCGGGAAATGACATTGAAGAAGCTACTGTCTCATTTGGACGGCAGTTTCAATTATATCATCATCGACTGCCCACCCTCCCTGAGTCTGTTGACAGTGAACGCCATGGCAGCTGCGGATGCGTTGCTGATTCCCCTGCAATGTGAGTTTTATGCTCTGGAAGGATTGAGCCAACTCCTGCAGACGATCAAGCACATTAAGCACAGTTTAAATCCCAGTCTGAACATTGCAGGTATTTTATTGACCATGTTTGACCAGAGAACCAATCTGTCTCATCAGGTGGCAGAGAATGCCAAGAAATATTTCAAGCATCTTGTGTTCAAGACGGTTGTACCCAGAAATGTACGGCTCGGTGAAGCTCCCAGCTTTGGCAAACCGATTCTTCTTTACGACGGTGCCTCGAATGGAGCCAAAAGCTATCGTCAACTTGCCGAGGAAGTTATGAAAATTCAGCCCGCCGCAGAACAATCGGGCAAACCTTATGCCAAGGAGCGACACCGCCGCGTTCGATAAAATCGTTCCTACGATTTTATTAAAGAATATGAAATATGCAGAAAATACAGGTAAAAAAGAGAAAAAAATTAGCTCTTGGTAAAGGACTGGGCGCACTTATCCCGGACATCCGTGCGGCAGGGGACATGGAAGCGGATTACTTTTACTGCCAGGTCAGCCTCATTCGTCCCAATCGCTATCAACCAAGAAAAAAGTTTAAGGAGAAAGAACTGGCTGCACTCAGTGCTTCCATCAAAGAACAGGGAATTATTCAGCCACTGCTTATACGGAGACTCGATGATGGCTACGAACTTGTCGCCGGCGAAAGGCGGCTGCGGGCAGCAAAACTGGCAGGTTATCAAGACGTTCCCTGTGTGATAAAAGATCTTACCGAAAAACAATTGCTTGAAATGTCTGTCGTGGAGAATATTCAACGGGAAAATCTTAACCCGATGGAAGAGTCTGATGCTTACCATCGCCTGATCACTGAGTTTGAATTGACCCAGGAGGAGGTGGCGATACATGTCGGGAAAAGCAGATCGGCGGTGGCCAATTTCCTGCGATTGAGACAGTTGCCTGAATCGATTAAAGAGAGCATTGTCGATGGTGCCTTAAGCATGGGACATGCACGGGCTTTACTCGGTATTTCCAACAAAGCACAACAGTCGGCTGTATGGCGCGCGGTGGTCGCAAAGGGACTGTCCGTGCGGGAAACGGAATCTCTTGTTAACCGTCTCAAAAAAGAATCCGGTGATTCCAGAAAGCGCAAAGAGGGGAATGACGAGATTTATTTTACAAATATTTCCGAAGAACTTTCCCGAAACTTTGGTACCAAAGTAAAGATTCGACGACGGGGCCAAAAGGGAAAAGTTGAAATAGAATTTTATAGCAACGAGGATCTTGACAGGTTACTGCATCTACTGAACCAGGTATAGATAACCGTCACAGGCATGTCACTTCATATCATCGTAGATGGCTACAATGTCATTCGTCAGTCAAAGCAGTTACGTATTCTGGACCTGCGGGATATTCAGGAGGGAAGAGAAGCCCTTCAAGATATTCTGACGGAATATCGAAAAAGTAAAGGCCACCGTATTACCCTCGTATTTGACGGTACCAATGCCGTGTCTCCTGGCTCACAGCGCCAGCGTTTTCGTGGAATCGAAATTCTGTTTTCACGCAACGGCGAGACGGCGGACACGGTTATCAAACGCATGGCAGCCAGGGAAAAGGAAAGAGCTCTGATCGTCAGCTCCGACAGAGATATTATTTCGTTTGCGACGTCTGTGGGATCGGCAACCATCGGGTCCAGGGCGTTTGAAGATAAAATGCTCCAAGCGCTTTATTCTTATGGAAATGGCGGGATGGAAGATCCCCCTGATACAGGATGGGTGCCAACGACACGCAAGAAGGGACCCAGTCGGCGCTTGCCGAAGAAAAAGCGCCGAAATCGGAATAAGGTGTATAAGCTATGAAGACCATTGTCGTCATCGATGGGCAGGGCGGGGGTATCGGTAGCATCATCATCAAGAAGCTCAGGGAGGGTTATACTGAGCGTATCGAGATTATTGCGCTGGGGACCAATGCCGTTGCCACCGCCAATATGTTAAAGGCGGGGGCAAATCGGGGCGCATCCGGACAGAATGCGATTGTTCAAACCACGCGCCATGCTGATATGATTATCGGACCGATCAGTATCGTGATGGCCAATGCCATGTTAGGCGAATTGACGCCCGGTATGGCTGAAGCAGTCGCTTCGAGTAAAGCCAGGAAAATTTTGATACCGCTATCTCAGGAGAATGTTGCCGTGGTAGGTGTCTCTTCCGACCGACTTCCCAAGTTGATAGAAACCATGCTGGCGGAAAACCTGTTGGATTTGATGCCAGGCAAGAAATAAAAAAGATTACAACCCTTGGTATATTTTATCCAGGCAATACACAAAGAGGAACCCCATTATGTGTGAAGCAAATGCATACCTTATCCAAGACAAAGAAACCAAGTTGATCATGGAAGCCGTGGACACGGTGGAACCGGAAGGCGATGGTATCAAGCTCGTCAGTATTTTCGGAGACCAGAAAATCATCAAGGCCCGGATCCATTCACTGTCGCTTGTCGACAACAAGATCTATTTCGAGGAATAAAACAACACCACTTAACGATTTTCGTGAAAATACTCATTGCCAAAACTGCTGGATTTTGCATGGGTGTTCGCCGGGCGGTCGAGATCGTCATCGATACGGCACACCAGCAAGATGCCCCCGTCCGAACCTTCGGCCCCCTGATCCACAATCCACAAGTCCTCAAAATTTTTGAAGAAAAAGGGATAAGTACCGAACATTCCGTCCCGGAAAGTGGAACAGGATCCATTCTCATCAGGGCTCATGGTGTGCCGCCGAGCATTAAGACATCCTTGGCATCCGCCGGTTTCAACGTGATAGACACCACGTGTCCACGGGTCATCAAGGTTCAAACAATTATTCGAAAGCATGCCCAGAAAGGCTACGCATCCATCATTGTCGGCGACGAGGATCACCCGGAGGTTGTGGGTCTGTTAGGCTATGCAGGGGCCCACGGATATGTAGCGGACAATCTACAGGCTCTGAACAAGTTGCCCGAATTTGAAAAAGCCATCATCGTTGCCCAGACCACCCAGAATGTGCATCTTTTTGATGATGTCAGGAAATGGGCTTCTGAGCGATATCCTCATTATAAAATTTTTAACACGATTTGTGATTCGACAGAAGGGCGACAGGCGGAAGTCATCCGCATCACCAAGCTGGTGGATGCAATTATCGTCGTTGGCGGACACAACAGCGGTAATACCCAGCGATTGTCTGAAATCGCCAGGCAGGCTGGGAAACCGGTATATCACATCGAAACCGAATCAGAACTCGATCTGGATGCGCTTTCCTCGGCCGGGTGTATCGGCATCACTGCCGGCGCCAGCACGCCTAACTGGATTATTAAACGTGTTTACCGAAAACTTGAGACCTTGCCCACCAAGGGCTCTTTCGGCTGGCGAAAAGCGCTCTATTACCTCCAGCGGTCCCTGTTGTTGACAAATATTGCTGTTGCTATCGGGGCCGGGTCTCTCTGCTTTGCCTGCGCCAGGTTACAGGGAATCGAATTTTTTTACCCGCAGATGCTCATCGCCGCGCTCTACGTTCAATCCATGCACACCCTGAACCACCTGATGGGGAGACAATCGGATCGGTTCAATGACCCGGATCGGTCTGAGTTTTACATCCGCTATCGGTTGTTGCTGTCGATTCTGGCCATTGCTGCCGGTGGTGCTGGGTTGTTGACGGCATACCGTATGGGGTGGATGCCATTTCTCATTCTTCTGGTCATGAGTATTCTTGGTTTTTCCTACAATTTGAAGTTGATACCCGGCTGGTTTCCAAAGCAGCCGAAATATAAGCGGATAAAGGATATCCCGGGATCAAAAACCATTTTGATTGCAGTGGCATGGGGCATCGTCAGCGCCATATTTCCGTCATTTGAAAGGATGGGCGGTTTTGATCTATCAATGCTGTTGACATTTTTCTGGGCAACACTTTTTGTTTTTGTGAGAACAGCGTTTTTCGATGTTCTGGATATGCAGGGGGATAGACTTGTCGGCAAGGAAACGCTTCCCATCCTCATGGGTGAAAAACGAACCTTGCGGGTCTTGAAAGGGCTGCTTCTGATTTCAACGGCGATCCTGGTTCTGGCGAGTGCTTCCGGAATCTTCAACCATCTCGGTTACGCCCTGGCTGTCTGCCCGATCCTGATGCTGTTTGTTTTGCTGGCCAACCAAAAAGAACTGATGCTGCCCGGTATTCATCTGGAATTCTTGATTGAGTCTCATTTTATTTTGGCAGGTATTATCACTCTTGTCTGGTCGATGCTGACCTAATTTCCCCAGATGGTGGATTCGGTTCCATGAACCAATCGTATGATATTGTCCTTGTGCCGATAGATAATCAGCACCGTGATCGTGGCAGCACAAAGGGTAACCACTGCTGAATGTGTTGTGTACCAAATAGCCATCGGCAGAACAGCCGCACCGGACAAAGATGCCATGGAGGCCCTGTTTGAGAAACAGGCCATCATGATAAAGACCAACAGTGTAACCAGAGCGGAAACGGGCGAGATAATCAGAAAGCATCCCCATGCCGTTGCCACACCTTTTCCGCCACCTCGTAGGCCAAGGTAGAGAGGATAAAGATGTCCTATAAATGCTGATATTGCTATCAGGGATAAATACGCCTGTCCCCAGAGACTTTCGGGGACTTCCATCAGATGAACGGCCATGAATAGAGGGAGGGCGCCCTTGAACACATCCAGGAAAAGCGTCAGCAGGGCCAGCCTGGTGCCGGCAACACGCAGGACGTTGGTTGCCCCGATATTCCCACTTCCCTTGTTGCGGATGTCTTGATTGCGGAAAAGGGCGGACAAAACAAGACCAAATGGAATAGAGCCCAACAGGTAGGCCAGGAGAGGAAGTCCGCCATATTTAAGTGCTTCGATCACTGTACGAGAAATAGGATGCTTTCCATGGCATTACCATCCGCTGTCAGCACTTCCACCATCCAGTCTCCGGATTCATTGGGCGTGATATCTTTTGAGCTCCAGGTCCGCCATGCTGCTGAGTTGATCGGAAGTGTCACCGAGGCTTTCAGTTTGCCGTTCAAGTACCAGTGATGAATGATCGTCGTATCTGTTTTAGCTCCGACAATCTTTGTAAAGCAGTAGAGGCGTCCGATGCTGGTATGGAAAACAGACCCAATGCCAATCGGCGCTCGGTTCACGATATTTCTACAAATAGCAGCTTCATCCAACTGGATTCCCATGTCTGATGCGTCTTGAGCCAGCAGTGTTGCCGAAAAAAGGAAAGGGAACAGGGTCATGCTCATGCATATTAAAATGAAAAGAAACCATTTGACCTGTCGCATATTTGCCTCCAAAAAGGTTTTATTCTATCATTTAAAACCTGGTCCTTTGGGCCAGGTCAGAGATGTTTGGCTATGCCGATGTCATTAGTTACTTAAATCCGAAGTACAAAATTCGAAATCCTAAACGGTTCGACAGGCTCACCGCCCTGAGCAAGGTCGAAGGGCAATACCTAATGATCAAAATTCGAATGATCAAAACAAGACCTTGGCGATGCAAGT
>JAOZSO010000115.1:0-9019 GCA_029939655.1 Desulfobacterales bacterium | reverse complement strand
GGGAATGATTACCCGGGTTGTTCCGGCAGACAAGCTGGATGTGGAAGTCGACAACGTTCTTCAAATACTGTCCGAAAAGAGCCCCATCGGGATAAAGATCGGTAAGGAAGCGTTTTATAAAATGGCGGATATGCCGTTTGAGGAGGCCGTCGATTATCTTTCCGGTCAGTTGAAAGCAGTTGTGTCCACTGACGATGCCAAGGAAGGGATTACCGCATTTCTCGAAAAACGAAAGCCCCATTTTACCGGCAAATAGCCACCCGAAAGCCGGGAGAAACCGCCTCGGCCGAAAACATTATCGACTTTTGCAAAGAGAAGCTGGCAATATACAAAGTGCCGAAAATTGTCGAGTTTCGTGATGAATTGCCCAAATCGGCGGTGGGAAAGATCCTGAGAAAGATTTTACGGGACGAAGAGGCTGCAAAAAAAATACGATGATGTTCAAGTTCAAAATATATTGATGCAGATGTACATGGGTCGTAACCGGTTCCCCATCGGCAGAAACCTGGTTACGACCCACAAAACTGTTACGGGTTTCACTTATTTGCCTGTGAATACAGGATCTCTTTTTTCCAGAAATGCGGTAAAACCTTCGATACAGTCGTTTGATTGGCCGACGATTTTCGATCCCTCCGTTTCAACCGCGAGTCCTTTATCCAGACTCTGGTACGAGCCGGCTGAAATCGCTTTAAGAACACAACTGACGGCGATGGGTGGCCGTTGGGCAAGTCTTTCGGCAAAGGCAAACACGTCTTCCATCAGTTTTTCCGGTGGGGAGATTTGATTAACCAGGCCGATTTCGAGGGCCTCTTTGGCATCGATTTTTTTGCTGAAGAGTATCATGTCAAGCGCTTTGGCCTTGCCGACGATCAGGGGCAGGCGCTGTGTTCCGCCCCACCCGGGTATGATCCCGAGATTTAATTCGGTCAGACCCAGCAGGACTTTGGGGCCATCTGCCATGATTCGAAACTGACAACACATGGCCAACTCAAGGCCGCCGCCTAAAGCGAAGCCATTGATTGCGGCGATAACCGGTTTGGGAAACCGGTCGATCTGTCGCCACAAGTCCCGACCTTTGGGGCTAGTCTCGTGGCTGTTTGCTGCATCGCTCACATCGAATCCGGCAGAAAAGCATTTCTCTCCGGCGCCGGTGAGGATGACGACACGCACTTCCTTGTCGGCTTCAACATCATCCACGGCCTTTTCAAAATCGAGCATTGTCGCCAGGTTCCAAGCGTTTGCCGGTGGGTGGTTAATGGTAATGACGGCGATGTGACCCCTTTTTTCGAGCACGATATTTTCAAGTTCCATGGTAAACTCCTAACCCGGATAAACCGGTAAAGAAAAAAATACGGGATTATAACCCAAAAGAAGGTTGGTGGTATCGCGGATGGATAATCCCTGTGCGAACGTGAAAAACTCGCTCCCAAGAGACCGTAATGCCGAACAGGGCCATATCTTTAAGATGAATTTTGTTTTTTGAATACCGGCTGCGTTTATCTGGTTATATTTACACCTGTTCGGCATAACGGGCTCTAGGGACCTCAGACAGTTTCACTTTCGTACAGGGATCACCCATCCGCTTTCGGGGTTGCCTTTTTATTGGTTATAATCCTGAAAAAATATCAAGAAAAACTGCAATAATATTTCGTGTTTTCGTGATTTGATTATTTGTAAGCTCCGTCTTTTATCATCTGTGTGGGTTTGAATATTTCCTTGTTGAATTTTTCTGCAAGGCCTTCGAGCCGTTTGGTCAGATCTTCGGGCTCAATTCCCTTGATCAGGGACATGGGGCCGAAAGGGCTTCCGGTGGCATTCATGATGGCCGTGTCCACATCTTCGAGAGCACAGGCACCTTCGGCAACGATTTTCGTAGCTTCGTTGGCATTGACGGCAACCAGATCCATGGGATCGAGTTTGTCGGTGGCCCTGGACACATCGATTGCCGGCCGGCCCCCTGACCAGTCAAACAGGCCTTTGCCGGTTTTTTTACCCAGTTCGTTGGCTTCAAATTTTGCGGTAAGGGTTTCCCCTGCGCGGAAATCTTCGTGGATGGCTTCTGCAAAATAAGCACTGCCGTGATAGTTGATGTCGAGTCCGGTGTAGTCCATGGTTTCATACGGGCCCATGGGAGATCCCATATTTCTGAAAATAGCATCCACCGCTTCGGGATCGGCAATTTTTTTGTCCAGGATACAGCCCAGGAGCACACCGCTGGGGGCCTGGCAGCGGTTCACGATAAATCCCGGAACATCCTTGTGGACTCTTACCGGGACTTTGTTGTTTTTCATTACAAAATCGTAGCCGATCTGCATGGTCTCTTCCGTGGTTTTGTCGCCTTTGATGACCTCCACCAGCTTCATGATTACGGCCGGGTTGAAATAGTGCAGGCCCAACACCTTTTCAGGTCTGTTTGTGGCCGCTGCAATCTCCGTAATTTTCATGGTGGAGGTGTTGGATGCGAATATAGTGTGGGCCGGGGCCGCTGCATCCATGATCTTGAAGGTTTCTTTTTTGAGATCCATGATCTCGGGAATGGCTTCGATTACCAGGTCGGCCTCTTTGACCGCTTCTACCATGTCCGTGCACGGAACCATCAGTTCGGATTTGATTTTCTCGAAATGATCGGCCGGCACCTTTCCCTTAGATACCAGTTTTTCCAGGCTGGCATTGATCCGCCCCACGCCCCGATCGACGAATTCCTGGTTGATGTCCCGTAAAAAGACCTTGTAACCTGCAATCAGGGCCACTTCCGCGATGCCGTGTCCCATGTCGCCGGCGCCGATAACCGCAATGGTTTTGATGTTGTCAATGTTCATGTTGTATCCTCCTAGTGTTTATTAACGTATTAAAAATCTTTTCCTTTTGAAAAGGTCAGAGATGTCAGGCTGTGCCGGTGGCGGAAGTTATTTAAATCCGAAGCACAAAATTCGAAATCCTAAACAATACCCAATGACACAAGTTCAAATGATCAAAACAAGACATTAACTGTTCAAAGTTATGAACAGTACCTATGGTTTTGACAACATGAGGCATTAAAGACCACCGAACCCATCATCCTCGATTTCCACGGCCGCAGGACACCCGGCGTCGATGGCATTCATTTTCCCCAGAACTTCCGGGAGAATGGTTTTGATATAGAACTCGGCCGTTTTGACCTGCCCCTGGTAGAAGGCTGTATCCTTTTTCTTGGCTCCGTTGGTGAGTTTTGTCGATGCCACGGTTGCCCGCCACAGAAGCATCCATCCCATGAGGGTGTCTCCGATGACATTCAGAAAGGGGAGTGAATGTGCAAATGCCACCTTGAATTCGAGTGACATGGCTCTTTTTCCCATGGTTATGGAGATTTCTGCCAGCCGGTTGACCGTTTTCTCTAAATCAGCGGCAAGCCCATCAAGTCCATCGATGCCCTTGGCTGCTGCAATGGTTTTTTGCATCTCCTCCAGCAGGCTCATGAACACCCGCCCTTCTTTTCGCCCGAGTTTGCGGGCCAGCATGTCCATGGCCTGGATACCGCTGGTGCCTTCGAAGATGGAGGCGACTTTACAGTCCCTGGCATATTGCTCTACCAGGTAGTCCTGGCAGTATCCGGCGCCGCCGTACACCTGTATGGCCTGGATGCACACTTCGTGTCCGCGTACGGCCAGATAATCCTTGATGGACGGCGTGAGCATATCAAAGAGATCGGCAAACCGTTCCCGTTCTTCCTCGGTTTCTCCGAGAGCGCCTCTGGTTGCGCAGGATGTCAGATAGTGAAAGAAGCTGTGCATGCCGTCGACATAGGATTTCATCCACAACAGGTTACGGCGGACGTCCGGGTGTTTGATGATCGGTACCGAAGGGGCTGAGTGATCTTTAAAATCTTCCAGGTTTCGACCTTGAATTCTTTCCCGGGCGTAATTAACCGCAAGCATATAGGCGGAAGATGCGCAGGACAGGGCCTGCAAGCCTGTGGCCATGCGTGCGCCGTTGATCATGTTGAACATGACCTTCATACCTTCTTTGGGTGTGCCCAGGAGATATCCAATGCATTGCCCCTTGCTGCCAAGCGCCATGCTGCAGGTCGCACTGCCGTGAATGCCGTGCTTTTCTTCAACACCGGTACACACGATGTCGTTGTGTTCCCCAAGGCTGCCGTCATCGTTAACAAAATATTTGGGCACGATAAAGATGGAGATGCCTTTGGTGCCGGGGGGGTCCCCTTCGATACGGGCAAGGACCGGGTGAATGATATTTTCACACAGGTCATGTTCGCCGTTGGTGATGAATATTTTATTTCCGGACAGGGTGTAGCTGCCGTCATCGTTCTTTCTGGCCGCGGTTTCGAGGGCCCCCACATCACTCCCGGCCTCGGATTCGGTGAGCAGCATGGTGCCGCCCCATTTTCCGGTAACGATATTGGGAATATATTTTGCCTTCTGATCGGGCGTGCCGTACAGATCGATCATTTTTGCCGTACCGTTACCCATGCTGGCATAAACGAACAGGGCATAGTTGGCGGCAAGAAAGTATTGGGCGCAGGCAGCACTGACAAATCCCGGGGCCCCCTGGCCGCCCAACGCCGGGTCCATGGCAAGACTCTGCCACTCACCCTCCAGTATCAGACGATGGGCATCGTGAAAACAGTCGGGCACCTTGACGCTGCCCTTGTCAAACCGTATGCCCTGTTTGTCACCTTCAGCTAGGGTGGGAAGCATTTCCTTGATGGCCAGTGTACGCGCTTCGGTAATGATCATGTCGCAGGTTTTTTTATTGAAGTCTTTATAGATGTCATTCTTAAGAAGCGATTCTGCATCCATCTGTTCCCAGATCACAAAATCAAGATCGCGCCTGTCAACCAGTTGTTGTGCCATTTTTCCTTGTCTCCTTTTTTGTCAATTGCCTGTGGCTGGCACAGGCCAACTATAAGAACGTTTAGTTAACTAAGTGTTAAATATGATTATAATTAAACGAAAACGTGTAATTAATTACATTATATAATACATATCTATATGATATAATAGAAATATGTGTCAAGATAAAAAATAATAGAAAAATTTAATTTCTTGACATGGTAAACATTATTAGATAATTTCTATCGAATTAAGGATAATATCTCCAGATGCTAAGGATTGAATGATGAAAATCAGTGAATTGACAAAACGGACAGGTGTTTCCAAAGAGACCATCCATCACTATATTCGCGAAGGGCTTCTTAGAAAACCCAGAAAAACAGGAAAAAAAGCCGCAGATTATGGTGATGTCTATTTGCGCCAGGTTCGTTTGATAAAGGAATTGCGGGATAATTATTTTCTCCCCTTGCCGATCATAAAAAAAATACTCAAAGAGCAAAATAAACATACACCGTCGGAACAGTCTTCGTTTCAACTTCAGAGCGAATACCTGCGGCCCATCGAACGATTTATCCCCAGTGAAGTGGTCGGGAAGGATGCTTTTCAGGAGACCACCGGCCTGGGGCGTTATTGGCTCGACAATATGGAGGAGTGGGGAATTATCTCATCCAGCGTGAGAGATGGTGAACCGGTATACAGTCATGAAAATGTGATCATCGGAAGACTGATGGTGGATATGGACCGGCTGGGGTTCGGACCCAGGGACGGATATGACCCAAAAGGCTTGAAGCCGATTTCAGACTTTATTCAGAGCTACCTGATGGTGAGCACCCGTGAATACCTGGAGCGCAATGCCGAAAAGCTCAATTCACCGGATTTCAGGGAAAAAGGCAGCCAGTTTGCCGAACTGATGAGCCTCTTCCTTTATCACTTCTACCGAAAGATCGTGAAGGAAACGACGTCGACACATGGTGAAGTGTCATGATCTATACCCCAATATTGGTGCGCCATAAACAACATGACAAAGGTTACCAAACCATCCAAACGGGATGCTGGAGAGTACCTTCTCCGAATGAAATGAAAATTATAACAAGGGCGAATAAACCCAGTTTGGAGGAACCATGGCAACCAAGTTTTTCAGTGATAGAAATCTAAAGTTTGTTTTATACGAAGTGCATGATGTGGTGTCGCTCACGCAATACGATTATTACGCGGAGCACAACCGAAAAATGTTTGATATGGTCCTGAAGGCTGCCGGCAAGCTTGGCAAGGATCTCCTTTTCCCTGTATTTGAGGAAATGGACCGCAACCAGCCGGAGCTGGTAAACGGCGAGGTCCGGGTTCACCCCTCGGTTTGTAAAATAATGAAGGAATATGGTGAAGGTGGCTGGATTACCGCCCGGGTCCCTTTTGATCTTGACGGCGAACAACTCCCCCATTTGATGGCCGATGCCTGCGAATATATTTTTCAGTGTGCCAACTATTCTGCCAATGCTTACCCCGGTTTAACCACCGGTGCGGCCAACCTGATCGAAACCTTTGGAAGCAAAGAGCTGTATGATACCTACACGCCGAAGATGTACAAAGGTCAATGGCAGGGAACCATGGCCTTGACCGAACCCGAGGCCGGGTCTTCCCTGTCAGATATTACCACCATGGCCGAGCCCACGGCTGAGGACTATTACAGCATCAAGGGGCAGAAGATATTTATCTCCGCCGGAGATCACGATGGTGTGGATAACGTGGTGCATTTGATGCTGGCCAAAATCGAAGGCGCACCGGTGGGTGTGAAAGGCATTTCCCTGTTTGTTGTACCGAAGAAGCGTTTTGGTGAAGACGGCCGCCTCGTATCAAACGATGTGGTAACCTCCGGCGTTTATCACAAGCTGGGGTATCGAGGATGCCCCATTGCACAACTCAGTATGGGAGATAAGAACGACTGTCGCGGATGGCTCGTGGGAAAACCCCATAACGGTCTGAAATACATGTTTTTGATGATGAACAGTGCCCGGATAGATGTGGGATTGGGGGCCGCTTCCATGGCAACCGCAGCCTACTACGCTGCTTTGGATTATTCAAAAACCCGTTGCCAGGGTCGCAACGTTTCTCAAAAGGATCCAGGTCTGCCGCCGGTTCCCATCATCGAGCATGCGGATGTCAAGCGTATGCTGCTGTTTCAGCGAGCCGTTATCGAGGGATCCTTTTCTCTTTTGATGCAGTGCAGCAAATACCTGGATCTGCAGCATGTGGCCGGCGATGCAGAAAAAACAAAATACAGCCTGCTGCTGGAAATTCTTACCCCGGTTGCCAAGAGCTATCCGTCGGAAATGGGTGTTCAGGCCATCAGTCAGGGCCTTCAATGCCTCGGAGGGTCGGGCTATTGCGACGATTATCCCCTGGAGCAGTATTATCGTGACGCCCGCATTCATCCGATCCACGAAGGTACCACCGGCATCCAGGCCATGGATCTTCTGGGCCGCAAAGTGCTTATGCAGAACGGTCAGGCGTTTAACCTGTTCACCGGTGAATTGCAGGCAACTATCTCCACCGCAACAAAATTTCCGAATCTTCAGGGTCATGCACAACAGCTCAAGGATGCATTGGCAAACCTGGAAAACGTAACCGACCACTTATTGGAGATTGCCCAGACACAAGGCCCTGAATATTTTCTGGCCGACGCCACCCTGTATTTGGAACTTTTCGGCATTATCGCCGTTTCCTGGCAGTGGCTGCTTCAGGGTATTGCAATTCAAAAAGCGTTGAGCGATGGTGCAAAAAAGAAGGATTTAAATTTCTATCACGGGAAAATGATTGCCATGCAATATTTCCTTGAATACGAACTTCCGAAAACACTGGGGTTGACCGCACGCCTGATGCGATCTGATGGATTGACGGTGGAAATGCGGACCGAGCTGTTTAATGACTGAATTCCCTAATTCATCGAAAGGTATCACTTTTTTCAGAGGCCTATCCGGCGAGCAATGAGCTCTTTCATGATTTCGTTTGTTCCGCCATAAATGCTCTGGACCCGGGCGTCGACAAAATACCGTGAAATAGGAAATTCCTTCATGTACCCGTAACCGCCGAAGAACTGCAGGCAACGATGGGCAACTTCAAACTGCAAATCCGTAATCCAGTACTTGGCCATGCTGACTTCGCTGACGATTTCTTTGCCGGCCATATGTCTCGGGATCAAATCATCCAGGAAAGAGCGCGCCAGTTGAATTTTGGTCATCATCTCGGCCATGCTGTAGCGGGTGTTCTGAAATTCACCAATCGATTGTCCGAAAGCCCGGCGTTTTTTTACATAGTTCAAGGTTATATCAAAGGCTCCCCTGGCTGCGGCACAGGCGCCGATGGCTATTATGAGCCGTTCCTGTTGCAGGTTTTCCATCAGGTATTTGAAACCGCACCCTTCGGCACCCAGAAGGTTTTCAATTGGAACCCGGCATTCATCGAAAAAGATTTCTGAAGTATCCTGTGCATGCAGACCGATTTTATTCAGCTTCGCACCTCTGCGGTAGCCTTTGCTATCTGCCTCGATTAGTAAAAGGCTGATGCCGGCATGGGGTCGACCCGATTCGGATGTTCGCACTGCCACGATGCACAAATCGGCCAACTGTCCATTGCTGATAAACGTTTTGGTTCCGTTCACGATGTAGTGATCGCCCTCTCGACGGGCGGTGGTCGTCAGCCGGGCGATATCCGAACCGACCTCAGGTTCCGTCATGGCAAGGGCCAGAATTGCTTCCCCTGTTATACATTTGGGTATCCATTTTTGTTTTTGTCGTTCAGTGGCATATTTTTCGATGTAAGGAAGAAAAATATCGCTGTGTACGCCCCAGAAAAGGCCATTCAATGCGTGATAGTAGAGTTCTTCGGTGACGATGGCCGAATACAGGAAATCGCCTCCCGGGCCACCGTAGCGTTCGTCGGCCATCGTACACAACCAGCCCTTTTTACCAGCGTCCAGCCACGCTTCTCTGGGCGTTATTCCGGCTTCTTCCCATGTATCGTAAAAGGGAACAATTTTATCTTTTAAATAGCCTCGAAATGATTTTCGAAACATCTCGTGTTCTGGTTTGAAAATGCGTTGCTTCATGGTGGCCTCAATTTGTAACTAGTGCCCATCCACAAATGGTCTTTTTTCGCGATATCGGCGTTGGACGCCATGATTTAACTCCTCT
>JAOZSO010000114.1:0-9024 GCA_029939655.1 Desulfobacterales bacterium | reverse complement strand
ATTTTCGCCGGTACATGTCTGGGTGATGCATTTGTCCGGATAGTGGTTTTAATTTTATGCTTGATGGCTTCTGTCAAGTCAACACCTTCAGCCATTTTGACGAAGAGTATGACCCGCACATCATTGTTCCAGTTCTGACCCACGACAACACTGTCTGCAACTTCATCGATCTGATCGATCTGGCGGTAAATTTCGGCCGTTCCAATTCTGACGCCACCCGGATTCAACGTGGCATCGGATCGTCCAAACATGATGATGCCACCCCTTTCCGTTATAACGATATAATCCCCATGACGCCAGACGTTGGGATAAACATCAAAATAGGCAGAATGATATTTTTTGCCATCCGGGTCATCCCAGAAGTAGATGGGCATGGAGGGAAAAGGATCCGTACAAACCAGCTCTGCCTGCTGCTTTATGGCCGAACGGCCATCTTCATCAAAAGCCTTCACGTTCATCGCCAGACCCCTGCATTGCAATTCACCGGCATAAACCGGCCCCATGGGATTTCCAAGGGCAAAACATCCGTTGATGTCCGTACCGCCGGCAATGGATGCCAGTTGCAGATCGGATTTGACGGCATCGTATATGAATTCAAAGCCTTCGTCAGAAAGTGGTGACCCGGTCGACAGCACCGCTCGAAGGGAATTCAGATCATAAATTTTTCCCGGTTCCAATCCTGAGTTCTGGAGTGCCGCAATATACCCGGCGCTGGTCCCGAAAACAGTAACCTTTTCATCCTGAGCCATGCGCCAGAGAACATCCGGGGACGGATGGAACGGGTTGCCATCGTACAGTACCAGTGTTGCGCCGATGGACAGAGAACTCACAAGCCAGTTCCACATCATCCAGCCGCATGTCGTAAAATAAAAAATCGTGTCATCCCGTTTCAAATCCGTGTGCAGCATGAGTTCTTTCATATGATGGATGAGAATACCCCCGGCGCCCTGAACCATACATTTGGGAAGTCCCGTTGTCCCGGAAGAGTACATGATATAGAGGGGATGGTCAAAAGGCAGCTGCTCGAACCGCAGCACAAGGCCTGGCTCATCAGACCTGAAATCGTTATAAATTACCGCGTTCTGCACAGCATGTATGTCCGGTTCACTTTCCGTATAGGGAACAACCACAATCGTCTCAATAGAAGGCAAGTCCTTTAATATATTGGCGATCCGATCCAGGCAACCGATGCGTTTGCCTTTGAAAAAATAACCGTCAGCCGTAAAGAGCACCTTGGGTTTAATCTGGCCAAATCGATCCAATACACCCTTGATCCCAAAATCCGGAGAGCATGAAGACCAGGTTGCCCCCAGACTCGTGGCAGCCAGCATGGCAACAATGGTCTCAGGCATATTGGGCATGAATCCAACGACCCTGTCACCGGGTTCGATCCCCACGTTTCTCAGAGCCTCCGCTATTCTAGCCACCTCATCATAGAGCTGTGCATAGGTCATCTTCTTGCTGACCTGGCTTTCACCATTGAATATCAGAGCAATCTGATCGTCGCGATAGCGCAGAAGATTTTCTGAAAAATTAAGACGAGCGCCCGGAAACCACTTGGCACCAGGCATTTTCCCCAGGTCGTCCACGACCTGATGGGCTTTTTGGGAGGCAATAATATCGGCAAAGTCCCACATGGCCTCCCAGAATTCAGGAATATGGTCGATAGACCACTTGTGGAGCTCGGGATACTCGGAAAAATTCTCTTGATGTTTTTCATTGATGGCGCACATAAAACGGAACATGTTGCTCTGTTTGATCCGTTGTTCTGAAGGTTCCCACAGTAATCGAGCCATTTGAATACTCCTCTATTGATAAAGACACCGCTAATAAGGTAAGAACACTTTACGGTTGCATTTAATTTTAAGGTAACTAGAATATCAGCATGGTTTGCCATCATCAAGGATGGCAGCCATCGTGCGGGCAAGAATCAATTACCTGGCACGTGATCACCATTAACAGTAATTGCTGGTTTTTTCAACTCACTATCCGTCACATTAACCTGTTTTTGGAAAAAAACAATCACCCCGGATACCGGGCCGGCAACAATTTCAAAAGGATCGGCGAACCCATTGATAAAAGGTCAACACCATGCACTATGAAGGAATGATTATCCGGCCCCCCAGCGAAGCAAACAGTATCCTGCTACAGGTAACTGTGGGATGTTCACACAACAAATGTACATTTTGTGGAACGTTTGCCGGGGAAAGATTCAAAATCAAGTCGGACGAAATTGTCGACCAGGATATTCAATTTGCAAAAGAATACTGCCGGCGGCAGCGACGTGTTTTTCTATGCGACGGTGATGCACTCATTATTCCACAAAAGCGCCTGGTGAATATCCTGAAAAAAATCGAGACAAACCTCCCCTGGGTCACCCGGGTCGGCATCTATGCCAATACCAAAAGTATTCAGATGAAGACGCCTGAAGAGCTCGCGAAACTTCATCAGCATGGGTTGCGTATTGCCTACATGGGTCTGGAAACAGGGGATGACGTTACATTGAAAGCGGTCCGAAAAGGGGCGACCGCCAAAAAAATGATTGCCATGGGCAAAAAAATCCGGGAAGCCGGCATAAAACTGTCCATCACCGTCCTGCTTGGCCTGGCAGGCAGGGAACGATCCATGATTCATGCACAGGAAACAGGAAATGTCCTGTCGGCCATCGACCCGGAATATGTAGGTGCCCTCAGCTTGATGCTCATTCCAGGAACACCGCTCAGCAATGACCACGAAAAGGGAATTTTTCCGTTACTGGAACCGGACGAGATGCTCAAGGAATTACGGCATATGATTGCCCACACCCATCTCTCCAGGGGTTTGTTTCACGCAAATCATGCGTCCAATTATCTTCCCATCAAGGCACGAATGCCAAGGGACAAGGAGCGAACCATCCAGCAGATCGACCAGGCCCTGGCTGGAAGCATTGCCCTCAAGCCGGAGTGGATGCGGGCGTTATAACTGAAAACATAGCCTGTTAGGGGTTTAGGCTATAGGCTGTTAGGCGCTGACCGATTGCGGCTCATTGCTTACAGCTAAGTATTTATTCCATCGTCAGGGCCAGTCGGCAATAACGTGACTCAGTGTCCCTGACGTTGACAAAAAAAGGTAGCATAAACCATGGACTTTCAAATTTTCTTAACCACGTTCGGCATGGTCTTCCTGGCCGAGTTGGGTGACAAAACCCAACTGGCTACATTTTGCCTGGCAGCCGACTGCGATCCAAAAATATCCGTCTTTCTCGGTGCTGCCCTGGCGTTGGTACTGAGTACACTTATAGCGGTTGCTTTAGGCTCTACATTGAGCCGGTTCGTTCCGGAAAGTTATATCAAGCTTGGTGCCGGCATCTTTTTTGTTATCGCCGGTGTTTGGATGCTGGTGGGAGCGGGTCGCTCCCTGATGTCATAAACCCCATAGTTGTATAAACAACATGGCAAAGTATAGATAATAAGTTGTTATTATATACAATACCGTTGCGATAGCGGCAAAGCCGCTTCAAATAAATTTTCGGAGAAAATTTATTAATGAAAGAATTTTTTAAGGTCACCGATCTCGAAACGGTTCTCGAATGGACTTCTCTTTTTCAACCCGTAGATAAAGAAATCATCTCCCTGACCAGTGCGCTTGGCAGAACTCTGGGAACGGACATCCAATCCAAGATCAACCTGCCGGATTTTCCCCGGGCGATCATGGATGGATATGCCGTGAGAGCCGCATCGACGTTCGGAGCATCTGATGGAAACCCTGCATATTTGGACATCGTAGGCACCATCGCCATGGGTGAAAACCCTACTCTCTCTATCAAGCCGGGCGAAACCGCCAAAATATCTACCGGGGGAATGCTACCCGGGGGTGCTGACAGCGTTGTCATGATTGAGCACACAGACACCATCGATGATACGACCATCGAGGTGTATTGCAGTGTGGCACCGGGGCAGCATATGGTTCAAATCGGTGAAGATATCCGGGCCGGCAACACCATCCTGTTTCAAGGACAGCGACTGCGGCCCCAGGAAATCGGCATTCTTGCAGCCCTTGGAATCGAAATGGTTTCCGTGTATCGGCAACCGGTCGTCAACATCATTTCCACGGGCGATGAAGTTCTTCCCATCAGTGAAACACCGACTCTCGGCAAAATTCGAGACATCAATTCTTTCACCCTTTCCGGCCAGGTGGCGCAGGCTGGTGGTCTGCCTATTCGAATGGGTATCGTAAACGATGATTTCCACGCCCTTCGAAACATGTGTCAAACCGCCATTCAACAGTCGGACATGGTCTTTGTTTCCGGGGGGAGTTCGGTGGGAATGCGAGATTTCACCATAGAGGTGCTTTCCGCCATACCGGGCGCAGAAATTCTCGCGCATGGGATTTCAATCAGCCCCGGGAAGCCAACCATTCTGGCAAAAGTCGGTAATACGCTTTTCTGGGGGCTGCCAGGGCATGTAACATCTGCCATGGTCGTTTTTCATGTAGTGGTCCGCCCGTTCCTGGAACATATCGGCGGGAAAAACCCGGCCCACGGAAACACACGGTCGTGCTACGCACGTTTGGAAAGAAACCTGTCTTCGAAGCAGGGACGCGTCGATTACATCCGTGTAAAGCTCCACCATGAAAAAGGCAACCTGTCTGCGGAACCGGTTCTGGGCAAGTCAGGGCTGATACACACCATGGTAAAAGCGGATGGGCTTGTCAGAATCGATAAAAACACGGAAGGCCTGGACAAGGGAACCATTGTCGAAGTGGCTCTTCTGCTATAATACGTCTGGTGAAAAAATGAACAAAAAACGAAATGTCTATCTCAAGATGAAAACGCTGACTGAAGCCAGAGAAATCATCTTGAACGAATTCAACACTACCGGCCAATGGGTAAAAGAAACAATCGCTGTACCGGATGCCGTGGGCAGGGTCCTTGCGGGGCCGGTCCATGCCCGCTTGTCGGCACCCCACTTTCATGCGGCCGCAATGGATGGTATAGCGGTTAAAGCGTCCGATACATTCGGCGCCAGCGAGGCACAGCCAAAGCAGCTTCTCACTGGTAAAGGCGCTTATTGGGTCAACACCGGCCATGTTCTCCCAGACAATACCGATGCCGTCATTATGGTTGAGCACATCCATGTGATCGACGAGGCCACCATCGAGATCGATTCACCGGCGTTTCCCTGGCAGCATATTAGAAAAATCGGAGAAGACATCGTTGCCACAGAGTTGTTATTTCCCCAAAACCACCTCATCACGCCCTACTGCCTTGGGGCCCTGTTGTCCGGCGGGGTCTTCTCGGTGACGGTGAAAAAAAAGCCGAAAATCCTGATCATTCCCACCGGCTCGGAGCTGGTTGACTGGCAGCAGATGGAAGATAAATCCCTTCAACCCGGCCAGATTCTGGACTCTAACTCATATGTCCTTGGCAGTCTTGCAACGTCTGCCGGTGCTATTGTCGTTCGCCATGAACGATTAATGGATGACCTGGCAACGCTCACAGAGAAGGTGCGCCTGGCCGCCCACTCCGATGCCGATATCATTCTCACTGTCGGTGGATCCTCTGCCGGATCCGAAGATTATTCAAAAGATGTTATTGAGGCCTTGGGCGACATCCTGGTCCATGGGGTAACAATTATGCCCGGCAAACCGGTTATCGTCGGAAATATCAACCACAAGCCGATTTTCGGCATTCCCGGTTACCCTGTTTCCGCCATTATTGCTTTTGAACAGTTTGTACAGCCATTGATCGACCAGTTTCTGGGACAACCCGAAAAAATACGGCAGACCGTCTCTGTGGAACCCACCCGAAAGATCGCCTCAAAACTCGGACTTGAAGAATTTATCCGGGTAAAACTCGGTCTTGTGGGCAATCGCATCGTGGCTACGCCCTTACCAAGAGGTGCCGGATGCATCACCAGTATTACAGAAGCAGACGGCATCATCCGCGTTCCCAGCCACGTGGAGGGCATCAAGGACAACGATGACGTTTCAGCAGAACTTCTGCGACCCATCAGCGCGATTCAAAACACCCTGGTTGCAGTAGGTAGTCACGACAATTCCCTCGATGTTCTGGCAGACCAGCTCAAAGCTGAAAAATCAATGCTCACGCTCTCATCCAGCCACGTCGGCAGCATGGGAGGTTTGATGGCCGTCAAAAAAGGTGTGTGCCATATGGCCGGTTCTCACCTCCTGGATACGGAAGACGGTTCCTATAATATCCGATATCTGAAAAAATACCTGCCGGATACCGATGTCAGGCTTGTCAATCTGGTTTTCCGTGACCAGGGATTCATCGTTCCCAAGGGAAATCCCAAACACATCAATGGGATCGAAGATATATGCCGGGAAGATGTCCGGTTTATCAACCGGCAGGGTGGATCCGGAACCCGTATCCTCCTGGATTATCGCCTGGAACAATCTGGACTCGACGCTGATATGATTCACGGCTATGAGATAGAAGAGTTTACCCATATGTCCGTGGCGGTAGCCGTTCTCAGCGGCACAGTGGATGTGGGACTCGGTATCTATGCTGCGGCAAAAGCCCTTGATCTCGATTTTATTCCTATGGTCACCGAACAGTACGACCTGGTGATACCCCAAATTTTCATTGACATGAAACAGATGCAAATCCTATTGGATATTATCAACTCTGGTGTGTTCAAGAGACGGGTGGAAGCCCTGGGAGGTTACAGCACAATAAAAACCGGGACCATTATTCTTTGAACCATTCTCCGGATCGAAGGTGAAAAGCGTGCTGAAAAAACCTTCTTACGAACTGATCGATCATACATCCAGGTCAACAAAGTTCCTCTAAAACACTTACAACGCTCAGCTTTGGAGAAAGGGGGAAAAATGAATAGTCTTCTGAAACGGAATATAATTCTTTGGTCGGCCATGATTGTTTTTTTCAGCCCTTTTGTGTGCCACGCCGCAGAAATAAATGCAGGTGACTGGGTGCTCAATATCGGTGGTGCCCTGAGAATGAGCTATAACCAGGAAGACTGCGATGGTGACTGTCAGGATATCTGGCGCACAACCGATACCAATACAACCGCCTATGAAGATTCCGACAAATACCTGACAGAGGATATCTCACATGTTTTTCTCAGCGGCGCCCGCCAGATGGGAAGCGGCATGAGTGCGGTTTTCAAGACAGAATGGCGAATCGATACGCCGGACGGCGACGATGATACAATCCTCAGCAATTACGAACAGTACCTCGGTATAGATAGCCCCTGGGGTCTATTCAGAGGCGGCACCATCGAAACACCTTATATGCAAACCGGCAACATGCTGGACCCTTTTTCAAGCGATGCTCTCTCGACCCGTTTTTTCGTGGACATTCAGTCTGCGCTGCACCACAACACAGGAAAAGGACGTGGGCGTGCAACCAATACCCTTCGCTACGACTCGCCTATATCGAAATCCGGCGTAACAAGTCAATTGTTTACGACAATCGACAACAGTGATAACATGGACCCTGGTTTCGGCGGCGGATTTATCTATACCTCAGAGAGCATGTCCCTTTTCATGCAGTATTATGACAACGGCCAATCCGGGGATGATGAGGCTGTCAAATTTGGTGCCAAATTCGGTTCAGAAACTTTCTCGCTTTTTGGCCAGTATGAGTACGACAAGGGTTTGATCTCTCTTTCTGAGGGTCTCTCTTCGCTCAATACCGATGGTGTCAACACGGCCGATGACGACAACACCTTTAAAAACAACAAGACCACCGGAGCAGATGTTTGGTTTATAGGTACTTCCTACACAACCGGAAAGGTCATGCTCCTCTATGAATATGGCAGGCGAAAAAATTCTGACAAGGGATTGACGAACGAAGATGGCCACACCGCTTGGGTCCTCGGTTTGAGCGTGCACTTTGATAAATATGTCTATTGCTATCTGGGATATCTCGAAAAAGACTTTAATGACCCTGACAAGGATAAGGATACGCGTTTTACCGTTGGTGCTACGCTGGAGTTTTAACGGGAACGGATCTCCTCCAGAGCATCTGCAGCAGCCTCTTTGACGTCTTTTGAATATTCTCCGGTTAAAATTTTCCCGAGAAAATCAATGCTCCGGTCATCACCTGAAACCCCTATAATATAAAGAATATCTCCCTTTACGGCATCGCTCTGCTGTTCAAACCGTTCGGTTAGGGGAGCTGCCATATGAACAGCCAGGGACATACGCCTTTCAGCAATCTCTTCCGCCGCGGCCATGGCACCCAGACGGGTCGAAAACGCTTCGTGGGCCAGCAGGTCGATAAACGCAGGGAAAATACATCCCTCCTTCAGCATCATTTCGGCCAGTTGATAGGCATTGCCGTCAGATATCATGGATGCGAGCGTCCCTGCACTCAGTTGGGCCGGATCGCGGCGCTGAATGGTATTGAGAAGCTCGTTAAGATCTACCGTACCGGTCCAGCGGAACTGATCATCCAGAATCAGTGTCGGTACAGATCTGATATGATCGGTATCCGCCAGTTCTGGAAATAGAACACCGTCAATAACGGTAAGCCGGATGCTGGTATTCTGCAACGCCAGTGGTAACAGTTTCCTTACCACGGCAGGGCAAAAGGTACACATGCTCGACACATACAGTTTCAGGCTTACCGGAATTTGAAGCTTCCGGTCCGGTCCGGTCTGCGGGTTTTCCTCACTTTGTTCAGAAATATCGACAAGCATATCGAGAAAGGGCAACAGTTCTGTTCCATGAGGGACGGCATGATATACGATGGATGAGGTGATGTGCAGCCCGGGCAGCGCGTCCGCCCCATCCTCATTTTCAAAGACCATCCGTATCTTAGGCGCATTCTCGACCAGTTCCCCACTGAATGCCTTCAACGTCTGACTGCGGGAATCGCTACTCGTTACCAGTCGGATATCGATGGTCCGCATCAGTTTGTCGTTCAACGCGGCGATTTGTTTTCTTTCTTCCGGTAACATGATTTTTCCTTTTACCTGAACTGCGCGATTTTTCCCGAAGAGATGTGCCGAGGTCTTGATGGAGAAGGGTTCGCAAAAAACACAGGCATACCCGTGG